>NZ_JBFUJP010000036.1:0-49763 GCF_056401315.1 Rhodococcus sp. P4_F5
GACCTGCCGCGTCGGCGGGCCGCGGCGCCGCCGACGACGCGGCGCCGGACCTCGGTGCGGCCTCGCCCACCGAGAAGCCCGGGGCGCGCCGGCGCGGCTCGCGGCGCCACGGTGAGGGCTCCGCGCCGGAGCGGACCTTCCTGGGGTTGTCCACCGCGCGTGCCGTGGTGCTGGCCGTGGTGGTGTGCGCGGTCGCGCTGACCCTGGCGATGCCGCTGCGTACCTACCTCACCCAGCGGGCCGACGCCGACCAGGTGGCCGCCGAGCGGGCCCAGCTGGAGGACGACGTCGCCCGGCTGACCCGAGAGAAGCAGCAGAACGACGACCCGGCGCACATCAAGGCGCAGGCCCGCGACCGCCTGCAGTACGTGATGCCGGGCGAGACCCCGTACCAGGTGCAGCTGCCGGGTGCGGTCGCGCCGCCGGTGGAGAAGGTGAACAAGCCGAAGCACGACGACGGCTCCTGGTACACCAACCTGTGGCGTCCGATCGCCGAGCCGCAGCCCGAGCCCGAGCCGACCCCGGCCGGGCCGGTGCCACCCGCGCCCCCGGCCCCCGCGCCCGCCCCGGCGGGATCGATGACCATGCCTGATCAACAAGGAGGGCCAGTCCGGTGACCGAGCCGACCGAGAACAATTCCACCCCCGAGATTCCCCGTGAGGACCTCGACGCGGTCGCCGCGCAGCTGGGCCGCGACCCGCGCGGCGTGCTCGCCATCGCGTACCGCGCCCCGGACGGCCGCCCCGGTGTGGTGAAGACCGCGCCGCGGCTGCCCGACGGCACGCCGTTCCCCACGCTGTACTACTTGACGGACCCGAGGCTCACCGCGGAGGCGAGCCGCCAGGAGTCCGCCGGGGTGATGCGGGAGATGACCGAGCGCCTCGGGACGGACCCGGAACTGGCCGCGGCGTACCGGCGGGCGTACGAGTCCTACCTGGCCGAGCGCAACGAGATCGAGTCTCTCGGAACCGATTTCACCGGCGGCGGCATGCCGGACCGGGTCAAGTGCCTGCACGTGCTGATGGCGCACTCGCTCGCGAAGGGCCCGGGTGTCAACCCGCTCGGCGACGAGTCGGTGGCGCTGGCGGCGGAGGGCAAGCTGCGCGGGACCGCGATCCCGGCCGACTGGCCGAGGTACCAGCCGCCGACGGCGGAGGGCGAATGACCCGCGTCGCGGCGATCGACTGTGGCACCAACTCGATCAGGCTGCTGATCGCCGACGCGGACGACGCGGGCCGGTTGTACGACGTGCGCCGCGAGATGCGGGTGGTCCGGCTGGGCCAGGGCGTCGACGCCACCGGGCAGTTCGCGCCCGAGGCGATCGAGCGCACCCGCGTCGCCCTCGAGGAGTACGCCGGGATGATCCGGGAGTCCGGGGCGGGCGCGGTGCGGATGGTCGCGACGTCGGCCACCCGGGACGCCGCGAACCGCGAGGACTTCTTCGCGATGACCCGCGAGGTGCTCGGCGCGGTGATCCCCGGCGCCGAGGCCGAGGTGATCTCCGGCGACGAGGAGGCACGGCTGTCGTTCGCCGGCGCGGTCGGTGAACTCGATCCGGCGGCAGGGCCTTTCGTGGTCGTCGACCTCGGAGGCGGTTCCACCGAGCTGGTCCTCGGCGACGGGGGAGGGGTGCACGCCGCGTACTCCACCGACATCGGCTGTGTCCGTCTCACCGAACGCTGCCTGCACGACGACCCGCCGACGGCCGACCAGGTCGAGGCGGCGCAAGCGTTCGCGGCCGAGAAGCTCGGTGAGGCGTTCGACCGGGTGCCCGTCGAGCAGGCGCGCACCTGGGTCGGTGTCGCGGGCACCATGACCACCCTCGCCGCCGTGTCGTTGGACCTGCCGGAGTACGACGCGGAGCGGGTGCACCTGTCGCGGATGTCGCTGGAGCGGCTGCACGAGGTCAACCACAGCCTGCTGCACATGACGCACGAGCAGCGCGCCGCGATCGCCACCATTCACCCGGGCCGCGTCGACGTCATCGGCGGCGGTGCGATCGTCGCCGACGTCCTCGGCCGGGAGCTCGCCCGCCGCGCGGGCATCGGCGAGCTGATCGTCAGCGAGCACGACATTCTCGACGGAATCGCGTTGTCGGTCCTGGCCTCGTCGGCCTGAGGATTTCTTCAGGTTCCCCGCCTGCGGGCGGGGAACCCTCGCCCCCATAGCCCAATTGGCAGAGGCAGCGGACTTAAAATCCGCCAAGTGTCGGTTCGAGTCCGACTGGGGGCACTGGTCAGGGCACGTTTCATGCCCGAAGCCGGAAGTCATCGTGCGAGGTGGTCACGGACTGTCACAGCGGGCGCGGAACTCGCGGCCTGGAGGAGTGCAGGGTCCTGAGAGTGGGCGTACGTCGAGCGCGTGAACGCCGCTGAAGCGTGTCCCATCCACGCCGCGATGACCGCGATCGGGACTCCGCGAAGGTGCATCAATCTCGCGCACGTGTGACGAGCATCATGCAGGCGGATCGCCGGCGCCCCCGACCATCTTCGACCGAGGTCGGCCTAACGCAGGACGGGCCACCGGTATTTCGTGGCGCCGATCACGAGAATCCCCACGGTCAGGACGGCGGCGACCGTGAGGCGTGGTCTCTTGGACTTTGCGCCGATCGAGCACACGAGGAGCAGCGCCGCGGCCGCAATCGTCTTCATCATGCCCATATCCATACCAGGGCATCGCCGTACCGAATATCCATGATTATCATCGGGCCGCCGCCTGTGCCTGCGCGAGCCAGCGTGCGAAACGCCTCTGGCGCACGATGCGAAACGTCCCAGTTCGAACTGGCTCACCATGCGGCCGGTTGATGCTGCGTGAAGATGCGGTGAGCACCGCTCAGGGGACTTCCGCTCGGCGACGTCGGCGCGCGAGAGGTACACGGCTGGACGGTCGGGCATGCCGCGCTGCCCGGAACCGGTCCTTCGCGATGAACGCGATCACGCCTCCCCATACGGCCCGCAACGGCGAGCCGGGCAAGCCGTGGCAGCGCGGCTTCAACGAGAACACCAACGGGCTTCTGCGACAGTACTTTCCGAAGGGTACTGACCTGTCCACCCGCTCGCGTGAGCACCTCGATGCCATCGCCGCCGAACTTAACGGCCGGCCACGCAAGACGCTCAACTGGGACGGCCCTGCAGAACGTTTCGTGCGGTTGAGTAGCCGGTAGCGCCGGAGACCGGCGAACGGATGTCGATTCCTCATGTCCGTCGAGGTTCGGTGATTGAATCCCGAGCATGGAAATAGTCGATACCGGACGCATCCGGCTCGGGGTGGATCGACGTGGAGAAGGTCCGCCAGTCATTCTGGTCGGCGGGACAGGGATGCCCCCCATCGCGTGGGACGTTTCCGGGCTGACTTCCGCCCTTGTCGACAATGGCTTTGACGTCATCGCCTACGCCTCTCGCGGCGTTGCACCAAGCGATGCTCCGTCACCTCACTGCACCATCGCGGAATTGGGCGAGGACCTCAGGTGCCTCATCGACACCCTCGGTCTCGATGGGCCGCCAGCGCTGGTCGGCTACTCCCTGGGCAGCTTCACCATCGAACACCTGCTGTCGACATGCCCAAACCAGTTCTCAGCCGGAGTTCTCATAGCAGGTCCTGGACCGACGACACCTCTCCTTCATTCCGTGGTGAACTGCGAAGCCGCGCTGATAGATCGGCTGGGCATGTTGCCTGCTGAGGTGATGACGATGCAAACCCTGCTTACCGCACTGCCACCAACAGCTTTGGCAACGGCAGATCCGCTGGTCGAGCAGTGGGCGAGTATGTCCGCCTACCAGAGTGACCAGTGGACATCGAGCGACGGCGAGGTGGCTCAGGCTCGCGCATCCCATGCCTGGCTCCGCGACAAAGAGCGTATGGATCGACTCCAGCAGATTGCGGTCCCGGTCCTGGCCGTCGCGTTCGAGTTCGATCCGCTCCTCGGGCCAACCCAAGCGCAATCGGCAGTGGATCAGATCCAAGGCGCCGAGCTCTGCGTTGTCCCCGGTGCTGGACATGGCGGAGTAATGACCCATGCACAACATGTCGTTCCCCGAGTGGTCGAGTTCCTCGTCAAGCACCACAACTGAATCGCACGGCGGGATTCCTGGAAGCCCATCTCGATCGGCTGCCTGGCGTTAGGGGCAGTGGTCGCCCAAGTCGCACCCAAAAGTGTTGTACAGCACTCGTTGCCACAACTCGGGTATCGGCAAGGTCCACATCCAGCCGCGAGGAATCACGTGCAGCACCTCCGGGTTCAATTCCCGACCAGTCTGGCCAGGTCAGTCCTCGGATGTACTCTCCTACGCCGACCGGAGAAGTTCGTCTGTTTCGCCGCTCGGCGAGGGCGCTTCGCTGGGAATGGCGATGAACATCTGGCGCATCACAGCGCGAGTCAACGTGCCCACGACGCGAACCTGGAGGTCCAGGGCTGCGTCAGTGGTCGCCAACGCGAGCACTAGGGGTGCGCCAATCCACACCGGAATCTTCATGCGCTTCCTCCTCCGGACTGCGTGCGCCCACCAGTGACGGAGTTCTGGCGGGAATGGACCAGGCGGCCCCGTCGACACAGGGGGTGGTCGACGGGGCCTACGCCAGTCACCGAGGGATGCTGGCGTGAACTCACACTAGATGTTGCAAGTCGTTACTCGCGCGTACGGAAGAAGGCGATTCTTCAGATACTGCGCGGACGCAGCAGGAAACAACGCTCTCCGGCAGGATCGTGCACCACTCAGCCGCACACGGAGGCAGCGAGAATCTCGCGTGCCGGATGGTGTGGTCGCCGCGCCACCGGGAAGCGCCGATCCGCCTCGGGCTCCGCACTCACGTCTGCCGCGAGTGTGGCGCCGTCACCTGCACGCCGCCGTGACGCCGCGCCGGCGCCGCAGCGGGACCGGCGGACAGTTGAAGTGCGATCACCTGTGCGGACTCTGGTTGATGTGTGCCCGCAGGCGGCGCTCAAACCTCTCACGATGGTCGTGCAGCAATTCAGCCGCTGCCGCATCCACGGCTTGTTCGCGCTGCTCGATCCTGCGTAGCTGTCGTGCGCGCGTTGTACGAGCTGGGGCGGTCTGCTCGCGGAGCGCGCACGCTCGGTCGTGGGCAGACCTGTCGTTCAGCAGGTAGGCCGCCGCACGATCGCAGTCGATGAGGACCTTCTCGTATCCCAGGCGCAGCGCAGACTCCTCGGGGAGCCACGCAACGGCGGCGACCTCGATCAGTTGGAGCGGTAGGCGTGCGAGCCGGTAGTTGAATCGGGCCATCGCCAAGGGCAGGCTGGGCACTGCTCGATCGTATAGGTAGCGCGACGGCGCGGCTGTGGACAACCGCTGGGTAGTTTTCGCCCGGGGTGTCCGGGCATCTGTCATGGTGGGTGACGATGGCAGTGCGGATCCGGCCTGGTTCGCGGGCCTCCGCGATCTCTCATATCGATGTTCGCTACCGCCGGTCGGCGTCCGATCGGGACGAGAACGAGGTCGTCAGCGGTGGCGGCGCAGGTGACCATCAGAGGATGAGGTGAAGCGGTGAACGTCAACGTGCTCGAATTGCTGCTATTGCTGGCCGCCGGGATCGGTGTCGCAGTACTCGTGCGGGCGAAGGTTCACCATCCGGAATACCAGCAACCATCCGGTATCAGCCAGGGCTGACGTGGGGTGGACCCGCCAGGTCCTGGGGGCGGGCTGGCATGGCCGGCGGTCCCCAAGGGGGCAAAAGACAGCCCCCCGCAATAGTCCGCCGGCAGCGAGTGGACCTATTCGTCAGCCCCGGGGATGACTCTGTGAGGATCGGCGCCGGAACGGTCGGTTCGCCAGTCGCTTGCACGGCGGTCCGCCGCCGGCCGTCCCCGTACCGCAACGAGTCAGAACCGTCGGGGTTCGGGTACCGGCCCTTGGTCGGTGCGCTCATGCCCGCATCCGGCCCGGGGCACCGACTGCCGGGAGTAGTCGAACGCAGCCGAAGGGGTTCGGTGCCCACGCTCTGCCCACAACCGAGCGAGCGGTAGCGCGCATGCGCGTGCACACAATGCGCTGGTCATGCCGGTAGTCCACACATCGCGGCGGGTCATGCAGGCGGCGGACAGTCGGTTCCGGTCCGACCCGAGGCGCCGCCGTTGGACCGGACCTTCGAGGGTCATCCAACAAGTCCGAGTCGTCGCAGCCCCGCGCATCGGCGTGCCGGCACGGCATCGCGCCGCGGTCCCACCCGATCGACCGCCCCATTTGGCCGAACTGTGCCCGAGGTCACAGATTTTCCTGCGTGTCGCTACGAACGTGCGTTGACCAGCGGAATCGCTATATCAGTTGACGGCGTAAAACAAGATCAATTTTTGATAACGAGTCGGTCACAATCGACAGAATTGAGATCCGTTCGTAACTTTGTCGCCAACGAAAGCCCGAGTCCGCAACCTGTCGGAGACCGGGCCCAGCCGACAAAGAACGAGGTGTTAACTGTGGGAACTCTCCGCAGCACGTTCCATCGCTCCAGTTCGCTCGCCGCCCGTTCGTCCGCCCCGCAGCGTCGCGGACTGGGCCGCGCCAAGGGTGTCGCCATCGCCGCCGTCACCGGCGCCATGCTGGCCGGGGGTGTGCCGTTCGGCATCGCCACCGCGTCCGCCGCGCCGGTCGCCCTTCCTCCGTTGCCCGCGGGTGTCCAGCTGCCGGCCCCGGCCCCGGCCCCGCTGCCCGACGCCGCCGCCGCGCAGCGGTGGTTCGACGATCAGTTCAAGGCGGTCCTGCCGCCCAACTCGTCGGCCGTGCCGTCCAAGGCGCTCACCGTTCAGCCGGTCTCGGGCAAGCTCTCCTCCGGGTACGGCGCACGCTGGGGCTCGCATCACGGCGGCGTCGACATCGCAGCCGGCATCGGCACCCCGGTGCTGGCAGCCGCCGACGGTGAGGTCATCAACGCCGGAACGGCCTCCGGGTTCGGGCTGTGGGTGCGCGTGCGTCACGACGATGGCACCATCACCGTCTACGGCCATGTCAACGAGTACCTCGTGAACGTCGGCCAGCGGGTCGTCGCGGGCCAGCAGATCGCGACCGTCGGCAACCGTGGTCAGTCGACCGGGCCGCACCTGCACTTCGAGGTGTGGGATCCGAACGGCAACCAGGTCGACCCCAATGCGTGGTTGGCGCAGCGTGGTGTCGCGGTGACCTGGTCGTAGATCCAGGCGCGAGGCGAGCGGCCGCTCAGCAGGTTCCCTGCTGGGCGGCCGCTGTCGTGTTCCAGGTCTGGTCCGCTGTGGAGGTCGTGCGGGGCACGGCAACGGCCCTCTTCATGGCCGCGTGCATAGCAGGCGCGCTCCCAGTCATGGCGAGAACGCGTTACAACATCAAGATTCGGTTACGGTGGACGCGGTCGATATCGTTTTGTTATCTTCGATCGCGGACAAGGGCACAGGCCACAACCGAGGTCGCCCCCAACCCGATGTGACGAGGTACTTACCGTGGGCGATCACCGCAGGTCAGGCAGTCGATCCAACGTGTTCACGATCGACGCCGGCCCCATCCGCGGACGCCACCGCGTCGCCGCACCGCGTAACGGTGCGGGTGTGAAGGCCGCGACCGTGGCCGCCGCCACCGGCGCCGTCCTCGCCGGCGGCGCGCAGTTGGGCGCGGCCACCGCGTCCGCCGCCCCCGTCATCGCCCTCCCGACGCTGCCCGCGGGTGTGCTGCCCGCCGGTGTCGCCCTCCCGACCCACATCGAGCTGCCCGAGGGCGTTGAGCTGCCCGGCATCGAGCTGCCCGAGAGCATCGACATGGGTTCCCCGATCGCCCTGCCGGACCTCGGTGGGGGCGTCGCGGCCGCTCAGCAGTGGGCCAACGACCAGCTCAAGACCGCCACCCCGCTGAAGGCGCGCACCGTGCAGCCGGTCTCGGGGACCCTGACCTCCGACTTCGGCTCCCGGTGGGGGGCCCACCACGGCGGGCTCGACATCGCCGCAACGATCGGCACCCCGGTGCTTGCGGCGACCGACGGAACCGTCATCTCCGCCGGCGCCGCCTCCGGCTTCGGGCTGTGGGTGCGGGTGCAGGCCGACGACGGCACCATCACCGTCTACGGCCACGTCAACGACTACCAGGTCTACGAGGGCCAGCGGGTCAGCGCCGGAGACCAGATCGCGACCGTGGGCAACCGCGGTCAGTCGACCGGGCCGCACCTGCACTTCGAGGTGTGGGACCAGAGCGGCAACAAGGTGGACCCGGGGAAGTGGCTGCGTGACCGCGGCGTCTCCGTCACCTGGCTCGGCCGCAACGCCTGACCCCTGGTCAGACTGGAATCAATTCCATAAGGTGCGATGAGGACCGGCTGCGAGCCGGTCCCGACCACCCGAGGAGTTGCCGCGTGACCGATACGATCGTGTCCAACCAGGAGCAGACGCTGTCGACGCTCCTCGCCGACCGTTACAGCTGCCGATCCTTCACGTCGGAGCCCGTGCCGCACGAGGTAATCGAGCAGATCCTCGCGCTCGCCCAGCGCACCCCGTCCTGGTGCAACACCCAGCCGTGGCAGGTCGCCGTCACGGAGGGCGCGGCCACCGAGCGCTTCCGTGACGGACTGGCCGCGTACGTGCGGTCCGCGCCGCAGGAGCCGGACCTGGCCTTCCCCCGCGAGTACCGCGGCGTCTACCAGGAACGCCGACGCGAGTGCGCGATGGCGCTGTACTCGAGCGTCGGCGTCGCGGGCGACCGGGCCGCGTCGGCCGAGCAGACGATGAAGAACTTCGAGCTGTTCGGCGCCCCGCACGTCGCGGTGATCACCACCGACGAGGCGCTGGGCACCTACGGCGCCGTCGACTGCGGCCTCTACGTCAACACCTTCCTGCTGGCCGCGCAGAGCCTCGGCGTCGCGACCATCCCGCAGGCCGCCCTCGCCGGCAGTTCGAAGTACCTGCGGGAGTTCTTCGCGCTGCCCGACGACCGGCTCGTGGTGTGCGCGATCTCGTTCGGCTACCCAGACCTCGACCACCCGGCGAACAACTTCCGCACCACCCGCGCCGCCGTCGACGCGGCCGCGACCTGGGTGTCCGAGTAGGCCCGGCCGGCCACCTGAAACACTGATACGCGTGCCGGTCCCCGAAGATCTCCTGTCCCAGCTGCGTAGGTTCCCCGACGTCGAGGCGCCGAACCTGTTCGCCGTGGACGGTGCGGACCGCCTGATCCTCGACGAGGCGGGCGACGCGCTGCTCGCGGCGCAGCCGGGGACGGTCGCGGTGATCGGCGACCGGTACGGCGCGCTGACCCTCGGCGCGGTCGCCGGCTTCGGGGTGCGCTCGCCCCGCGTGCACCAGGACCCGCTGACCGGGGAGCAGGCGCTCGCCGCGAACGCGGAGTGCGCCGGGCTGGCCGGCAGCTACCGGTCCTGCGGGCTCGACGCGGAGCTGCTCGCCGGTGCGAAGGTGGTGCTGCTGCAACTGCCCCGCAGTCTCGCCGAGCTCGAGGAGATCGCGGAAACCGTTGCCCGCCACGCCGACCCGGACGTGGTGGTCTACGGCGGCGGTCGCGTCAAGCACCTGTCGGTCGCGATGAACGAGGTGCTCGCGCGCAGCTTCGCGGACGTCCACGCCACCCTCGGCCGGCAGAAGGCGCGGGTGCTCGTGGCCCGCGGCGCCCTCCCGGCGGCGTCGACCCCCGGCTACCCGCGGCGCGAACGGCTCGACGAGCTCGGCCTCGAGGTGGTCGCGCACGGCGCCGCCTTCGCCGGCACCAAACTCGACATCGGCACCCGGTTCCTGCTCGACCAGCTGCCGCGGATGAGCCCCGACGCCGCCACCGCGGTCGACCTCGGGTGCGGGACCGGGATCCTCGCCGTCTCCCTGGCGACGGCGCGACCGGAGCTGACGGTGATCGCCACCGACCAGTCCGCCGCCGCCGTCGCCTCGGCGGCCGCCACGGCCCGCGCGAACGGCGTCGAGGGCCGGGTGACAGCCCTGCGCGACGACGCCATGTCCACCCTCGCGGACGCCTCGGTAGACCTGGTGGTGTGCAACCCGCCCTTCCACGTCGGCGCCGCCGTGCACACCGGCGGGGCCCTCGCGATGTTCCGGGCCGCGGGCCGGGTGCTGCGCCCGGGCGGGGAACTGTGGACCGTCTACAACTCGCACCTGGGCTACCGGGGACCGCTGCGCTCGTTCGTCGGGTCGACCGAGCAGGTGGCGCGGAACGCCAAGTTCACAGTCACCCGCTCGGTCCGCGACGCGTAGCGGACCACACGCGCTGACGGTGCGGACGGTAGAGTCCGAATTGTCCGTCCGAGCAAATTCGCCGCCGACCCAGGCGCGGGAACCAACCGGCGGGGCCAGTCGTTTTACCAGCAACAGATCCACCCAAMCGGGATTTTCCCGGAGCGGTCGGGCCACAGCGGCCCGACCCGGCTCACAGCGAGCCAGAAGAAGAAGGGACACGCACGGTGCGCACCTCCAGCAACCCGGTGTTCCGCAACCTCCCCAAACAGGAGGGCGGCGGATACGCCTCGTTCGGTTCTGCCACGGCGGGCGCCGGGCAGATGAGCCAGCAGTTCGGCCAGCCGCAGTACACGCAGGCCGAGCCCTACACCACCGGTCCGGCGCAGCGGGCCATGACCATCGACGACGTGGTCACCAAGACCGGCATCACGCTCGGTGTGCTGTCCATCTCGGCGATCATCTCGTACTTCCTGGTCAACAACGACGTGAACCTCGCGACGCCGTTCGTGGTCGGCGGCGGCCTGATCGGCCTGGTGCTGGTCCTGGTGGCCACCTTCGGCCGGAAGATGGACAACCCGGCGATCGTCCTCGCCTACGCGGTCGCGGAGGGCTTCTTCCTCGGCGCGCTCTCGTTCATGTTCACCGACATCACCTTCCAGGGTGCGGGCGGCGGAACGCTCATCGCGCAGGCCGTGCTCGGCACCTTCGGCGTGTTCTTCGGCATGCTGGTGGTCTACAAGACCGGCGCCATCCGCGTCACGCCGCGGTTCACCCGGATGCTCATCGGCGGCATGATCGGCGTGCTGGTCCTGGCGCTCGGCAACATCGTCGCCAGCTTCTTCACCCCGGGCGGCCTCGGCCTGCGCGACGGTGGCGCCGTGGCGATCATCTTCAGCCTCGTCTGCATCGGCCTCGCCGCGTTCAGCTTCCTGCTGGACTTCGACGCCGCCGACCAGCTGATCCGCGCCCAGGCGCCGGAGAAGGCGGCCTGGGGCGTCGCGTTCGGCCTGACCGTCACCCTGGTCTGGCTGTACGTCGAGATCCTGCGCCTGCTGAGCTACTTCAACAGCGACTAGTCGCACGCGCTCAACCCCCGAACGGGCGGTTACCGGGACGACGGCCGAGAGGCCTCCCAGGTAACCGCCCGTTCGCGGTGGTGCAGAAGGACTAGCTGAGGCGCTCGAGCACCATCGCCATGCCCTGGCCGCCGCCGACGCACATGGTCTCGACGCCGAAGGTCTTGTCCTGCTCACGCAGGTTGTTGATCAGCGTGTTGGTGATGCGGGCTCCGGTCATGCCGAACGGGTGGCCCAGGGCGATCGCGCCACCGGAGACGTTGATCTTGTCCTCGTCGAGGTCGAGCGCGCGGGCGGAGCCGAGCACCTGCACCGCGAACGCCTCGTTGATCTCGTACAGGTCGATGTCCGAGGTGGTCATCTTCGCGTAGCCGAGGGCCTTCTTGACGGCCTCGATCGGGCCCAGGCCCATGATCTCGGGGGACAGGCCGGTCGCGGCGGTGGCGACGACGCGCGCGAGCGGGGTCAGGCCGAGGGCCTTCGCCTTGGTGTCGCTCATGATGACGAGCGCGGCGGCACCGTCGTTGAGCGGGCAGGCGTTGCCGGCGGTGACGGAGCCGTCGGGACGGAAGACCGGCTTGAGCTGGCTGATCTTGTCGTAGCTGGTGCCGGCGCGCGGGCCGTCGTCGGTGGAGACGACGGTGCCGTCGGCGAGGGTGACCGGGGTGATCTCCTTGGCGAAGAAGCCGCGGTTGATGGCCTCCTCCGCGCGGTTCTGGCTGCGGACGCCCCAGCGGTCCTGGTCCTCACGGCTGATGCCGGTCAGCGAGGCGACGTTCTCGGCGGTCTGGCCCATGCCGATGTAGACGTCCGGGATCAGGCCGGCCTCGCGCGGGTCGGACCAGGCGATGCCGCCCTGGGCGCCCAGCTCGGTGCGGGCCTGCGCCTCGGCGTACAGGGCGTTCTTGGTGTTCGGCCAGCCGTCGGCGGTGCCGGTGGAGAAGGACGAGACGGACTCGACGCCCGCGGAGATGAACACGTCGCCCTCGCCCGCGCGGATGGCGTGCATGGCCATCCGGGTGGTCTGCAGCGAGGAGGAGCAGTAGCGGTTGACGGTGACGCCGGGCAGGAAGTCGTAGCCGAGCGTGGTCGCGACGACCTTGGCGATGTTGTAGCCGGACTGGCCGCCGGGCTGGCCACAGCCCATCATCAGGTCGTCGATCTCGGTGGGATCCAGCTCGGGGATCTTCGCGAGCGCTGCGGCGACCATCTGGGCGGCCAGGTCGTCGGGACGGATGTCCTTGAGCGAACCCTTGCCGGCGCGGCCGATGGGCGAACGTACAGCGGAGACAATGACGGCCTCAGGCATGAGAACTCCTTGCAGTAATCGGTGTGCGTGGTGGGTGCCACACACGGTGGATTTGACCCAGACGTTACGTGGCGCTTTCCGCGCGCTGGCGACGCCGTCGGTCATCGACGATTTTCAGTACCCCGGACGTCGGTTCCGGTGCCACCTCGACGGCCCCGTCGACGCCCTGCCGGTCGCGTCGGGCGTCGTCGCGTCGCCACAGGAAACGGTTGGCGGCCTGGGTGATTCGCGATGCCAGCCGACGTGACTCGGCGGCCTCGGACACCGCGGGCAGGTCCGGCAACGGGCCGCCGTCCCATTCACCGAGAGCCGCCGCCAGCACGGGCAGCAGTTGCCGGGCGGCCAGGTCGTATCCCGCGGCCGACGGGTGGAAGCGGTCCGCCGAGAACATGTCGTCGGGGGCGGCGAGGAACTCCGGTGCCAGCAGGTCCGCGAGGGGCACTGGGTGCCCGCCGTTGGTGAGCACCGCCGTCGCCTGCGCCCGCGCCAGCCGATGCCCCCACTCCCGGACGACGGTGCGCAGCGGCTGCGGGATCGCGGTGACCACGCCCAGGTCGGGGCACGTGCCGACCACGACCACGCTGCCCGCCCGGCGCAGCCGAGCCGTCGCGTCGCCGAGCCGGCGGGCGGAGGCGTGCACGGCGTTCTTCGCGGTCACGTCGTTGGCGCCGATCAGGATCACGGCGGCGTCCGGTGGCGGTCCGGCGACGAACATCGCGTCGATCTGGCCGCAGAGCCCCTTCGAGGTGGCGCCGCCGATGGCCTTGGTGCTCAGCCGCACCCGCTTGCCCGTCTCGTCGGCGAGGCCCCGGGCCAGCCGCACCCCAGGCACCTCCTCGGCGCCGGCGCACCCCACCCCGGCGGCGGTGGAGTCGCCGAAGATCATCAGGTGCAGGTCGAAGGGGACGCCCGGCCACCACCGCTGCGGCGCCGCGCACCCGGCGGTGTAGATGCCGTCGGCCTCGGGCGGCTTGGCGACGTTACGGCCGATCACACCGCGCGCGGCGGAGGCCTGACCGTTGAGGTAGCGGTACAGCGCCCACGAGGCGGCGCCCGCCGAAGACCCCGCGACGGCCGTCGCCGCGCCCGCCTTCGTTGCCGTCTTCCATCCGCTGCTGGGCACCGCAAGACACCTTCCGTCGCCGGGTGGGCCGCCTGGCGACAAACCTAGTGCGAAAGTGTCGTCCGCGTCGTTCTGCGGACCAGGTGTTGCCGATACGGCGCGCTCTGGGAGCATGGACCCATGCGCATCGCGGATCATGTCGTGGACCTCATCGGAAACACTCCGCTGGTCAAGCTGAATTCGGTGGTCGGCCCCGGTTCGGGACTGGTGGCGGCCAAGATCGAGTACCTCAACCCGGGCGGCAGTTCCAAGGACCGGATCGCGGTCAAGATGATCGACGCCGCCGAGGCATCGGGCGAGCTCAAGCCCGGCGGCACCATCGTCGAGCCGACGTCGGGCAACACCGGGATCGGGCTGGCGCTGGTGGCGCAGCAGCGCGGTTACAAGTGTGTCTTCGTCTGCCCGGACAAGGTCAGCGAGGACAAGCGCAACGTCCTCAAGGCGTACGGCGCCGAGGTCGTGGTGTGCCCGACCGCGGTCGCCCCGGAACACCCGGACAGCTACTACAACGTCTCCGACCGCCTGGCGCGCGAGCTGCCCGGCGGCTGGAAGCCCAACCAGTACTCCAACCCGGGCGGGCCCGCGAGCCACTACGAGACCACCGGACCCGAGATCTGGCGGGACACCGAGGGCAAGGTGACGCACTTCGTCGCCGGCGTCGGCACCGGCGGCACCATCACCGGCACCGGCCGCTACCTCAAGGAGGTCTCCGGCGGCAAGGTCAAGGTCATCGGCGCCGATCCCGAGGGTTCGGTCTACTCCGGCGGCACCGGCCGGCCGTACCTGGTCGAGGGCGTCGGCGAGGACTTCTGGCCGTCCGCCTACGACCCGTCGATCCCGGACGAGATCATCGCGGTCTCCGACGCCGACTCGTTCGACATGACCCGCCGCCTGGCCCGCGAGGAGGGCCTGCTGGTCGGCGGCTCCTGCGGCATGGCCGTGGTGGCCGCGCTGCGCGTCGCCGAGCGCGAGCCCGACGCGGTGATCGTGGTGCTGCTGCCCGACGGCGGCCGCGGCTACCTGTCGAAGATCTTCAACGACAAGTGGATGTCCTCGTACGGCTTCCTGCGCAGCCGGCTCGACGGCACCGTCGACGAGCCCACCGTCGGGGACGTGCTGCGCGCCAAGTCCGGCGAGCTGCCGGACCTGGTGCACACGCACCCGTCGGAGACCCTGCGCGACGCGATCGAGATCCTCCGCGAGTACGGCGTCTCGCAGATGCCGGTGGTCGGCGCGGAACCGCCCGTGATGGCCGGCGAGGTGGCGGGCAGCGTCAGCGAGCGCGACCTGCTCTCCGCGGTCTTCGAGGGCCGCGCGCAGCTCGCCGACTCCGTCGAGAAGCACATGAGCGCGCCGTTCCCGCTGATCGGGGCCGGCGAGCCGGTCACCGCGGCGACCAAGGCGCTCGGCGACACCGACGCATTGATGGTGGTCGAGGACGGCAAGCCGGTCGGCGTCATCACCCGACACGACCTGCTCGGGTTCCTCAGCGCGGGGTCGTAAGCCTCCGTCGGACCGGGCGGCCCTTCTGGTCGCCCGGTCCCTCGGCCCGCTGGCTAGGCTGGTCGGCATGAGCGAGCAGGGATTCTCCACAAAGGCCATCCACGCCGGCTACGAGCCGGACCCGCAGACCGGTGCGGTGAACGTGCCGATCTACGCGAGTTCCACCTTCGCCCAGGACGGCGTCGGCGGCATGCGCAACGGGTTCGAGTACGCGCGCACCGGCAACCCGACCCGGCGCCCGCTCGAGGCCAACCTGGCGGCGCTCGAGTCCGGCACCTACGGCCGCGCGTTCGCCTCCGGCATGGCCGCCACCGACTGCCTGCTGCGGTCGGTGCTGCGGCCGGGCGACCACCTGGTGATCCCGAACGACGCGTACGGCGGAACCTTCCGGCTGATCGACAAGGTGTTCACCGAGTGGGGGATCGAGTACACCCCCGCCGCGGTGTCCGACGTCGACGCGGTCCGCGCGGCGATCCGGCCGAATACCAAGCTGGTGTGGGTCGAGACCCCGACCAACCCGCTCCTCAACATCGGCGACATCGAGGCCATCGCCGCGGTCGCGCACGAGGGCGGTGCGAAGCTGGTGGTGGACAACACCTTTGCGTCCCCGTACCTGCAGCAGCCGTTGAGCCTGGGTGCGGACATCGCGCTGCACTCGACCACCAAGTACATCGGCGGGCACTCCGACGTGGTGGGCGGCGCGCTCGTCACCGACGACGAGGAACTCGACACCAAGTTCGCCTTCCTGCAGAACGGCGCGGGCGCGGTGCCCGGACCGTTCGACGCGTTCCTGACCATGCGCGGCATCAAGACCCTCGCGCTGCGGATGGACCGGCACTGCGACAACGCCGAGCGGGTGGTCGAGCTGCTCGCCGGGCACGCAGCCGTCTCCCAGGTCATCTACCCAGGCCTCGAGTCGCACCCCGGCCACAAGGTCGCCGACAAGCAGATGCGCCGGTTCGGCGGCATGATCTCGGTCCGGCTCGCCGGGGGCAAGCAGGCGGCGCTCGACTTCTGCTCGCGCACCGAGATCTTCACGCTCGCCGAATCTCTCGGCGGCGTCGAGTCGCTGATCGAGCACCCCGGCGCGATGACGCACGCGTCGACCGCCGGTTCGGCCCTGGAGGTGCCGGACGACCTGGTGCGCCTGTCCGTCGGCATCGAGGACGCCGCGGACCTGCTCGCGGACGTGGAACAGGCGCTTCGCTAGCGGCTCAGCGCTCGTGCGCGGTTTTACGGGTCCACAGGCCCGTTGACCGCGCACGAGCGGCGCCGCCGCCCTAGGGTGGCGTGATGGAGCTGGTGACGCGGGAGCAGATCGCGGAGGCGGCGGAGCTGCTGCGGCCGGTGGTGCGACGGACCCCGATGCTGCGGTCCAGGGCGCTGTCCGAGCGGGCGGGTCACGAGGTCCTGCTCAAGTGCGAGAACCTGCAGCACACAGGATCGTTCAAGCCCCGTGGCGCCTACTGCCGGATGGCCAACCTGAGCCCGGCGCAACGGGCCCGCGGGGTGGTGGCGGCCAGCGCCGGCAACCATGCGCAGGGGGTGGCCTGGGCGGCGGGCCTGCTGGGGGTCGAGGCGACCGTGTTCATGCCGGTCGGGGCGTCGCTGCCGAAGCTCGTCGCGACCCGGGCCTACGGCGCGACGGTGCACCTGCGGGGCGCGACCGTCGACGAGGCGCTGGTGGCGGCCCGCGACCACGCCGAGCGGACCGGCGCGATCCTCATCCACCCCTTCGACCACCCCGACGTGGTGGCCGGCCAGGCCACGGTCGGTGTGGAGATCCTCGACCAGGTGCCCGACGTCGGCACGATCCTGGTGCCGACCGGCGGCGGGGGACTGCTCGCCGGCATCGCGGCCGCGGTGAAGGCCGTCCGTCCGGAGATTCGGGTCGTCGGCGTGCAGGCGGCGCAGGCGGCGTCCTGGCCGGGTTCGCTGGCGGCGGGCAGACCCCTTGCCGCGCAGTCGTTGTCGACCGTCGCCGACGGTATCGCGGTGGGCCTGCCGGGGGCGGTGCCGTTCGCGCACGTCGCGGCGCTCGTCGACGAGGTGGTGACGGTCGGTGAGGACGCGCTCTCGCGGGCGCTGCTGCTGTGCATGGAACGGGCCAAGCTGGTCGTCGAACCGGCCGGTGCCGCCGCGGTGGCGGCGCTGCTCACCGGGCAGTCCGGGCTGCTCGCGGCGGACGGTCCGGTGTGCGCGGTGCTCTCCGGCGGCAACATCGACCCGCTGCTGTTGACGCATGTGCTCACCCATGGCCTCGGCGCGGCCGGGCGGTACCTCGCTGTGCGGGTACGGATCCCGGACCGGCCCGGCGGACTGGCCGCGCTGTTGGAGAAGGTCGGCGCGTCCGGTGCGAGCGTCGTCGACGTGTGGCACTCGCGCACCGGCGCCGCGCTGGACCTCGACGAGGTGGAGGTGCTGCTCACCGTGGAGACCCGCGGCCCCGACCACCGCGCCCAGGTGCTGGCCGCGCTCGATGCCGCGGGCTACGAGGTGCGGGTCCAGGACTGAGAGGTCACGGCCAGCCGCCGAGGCGGGTGACGTGGCGGTCCCGGTCCACCAGGCGCGCGGGCAACTGCAGTTGCCGGAGCCAGGTGGTCGCGCCGTCGCCCATCCGCACCGCGGCCTTGCCGGCCGCCGCCGCGCGGAACGCGGACTCGGCGACCACCGTGACGGTCCGCCAGCGGGGCGGTTCGTCGGGGTGCGGGTGCAACGGGGAGACGGTGCTCGCGGTGGCCAGGCCGTACCCGGACGGGATCGACACCTGGCAGGACGGGTCTCCGGGCAGGTCCTCGACCTTGATCTGCCAGCCGGGGTCCGGTTGCGGTCCGGCGGTCGACACGTCGCCGCCGAGACCGACCAGGACGCCGCAGCCGAGCAGGGTCGCGACCTCCTCCGCGCAGCGGTCCGCGGTGACCGGGCGTGATGTCGCGGTCAGGTCGAGGGCGATGCCGGCCGGCAGGGTGACCTGGCCGTCGTGCACCACGACCGACCGCCAGGCGCGCGGCCGCGGCGCGTCGACGACGGGGTCGAGGGCGCCGTCGGTGAGTTCGGCGGCCTCAAGTGCCCGCCGAACCTGTTGTGCCAGTGCGGCACTCACGCGCACGGGCCGACCTGCCGCATTGTTGAGTGCTGCCAGCTCGGAGTCCTCGCGGATCCCGTTGGCGACGACATCGGCGCCGGCGAGGTGCCCGCGCACCAGGTGCCATGCGGAATCGAGGAGGGCAGGGTCGGCGACCACCACCGTCGCCCGCACGCCCCACATGGACCAGCTCTTGGTGGCCTTGTCCACGACGGCGGTCACGACCCGCCCGAGATGACGTCGAAGCGTCCGGTGCCGGCGCGGACCACCGGAGCGGCCGGCGCGAGGACCCGGGACGCGGAGACCGACTGCCCGGCGACGGCTGCGGCGCCGAGGGCGAGGGGCGCGGCGGCCAGCGAACCGACACCGAGTGACCCGAGGCCCAGGGCCCCGACCACTCCGGACGCCGCGATCGCGCGTCGTACCCGGGAGGGCCGGTGAGGGTGGTTGGCCGATTCGACGCTCTGGTGGTCGACGGGACGGCCCGGGACGGGTTGTGGTGCTGACGGCGTGACGCTCACGAACTCCAGCCTCCGCCTCGTTCCTGAGAACTGTCTGAACTTTGGCTGGCAATTGCCGGAACAGGTAACACGGCGCCGAAATGTCTCGATACTGGGAGCACATCAGCGAATGGTGGGCAAAACGTTAGGCAAGGTGACGAAATTGCTCCGCAGTGACGTCACAAGTCTTACCGTTGTACGCAATTGGACCTCGAAGCAGTTTGGAGTTGCGAATGCCGGTTGATCCCGCCGCGGTTATCGTGGCTGTTGCGACCGCTCTGGGCGGACTCGTACAGGGTGCAGACATTCCACTTCCGGTCAAAGACCAAGTAGCGCAAGTGATTCAATCGGTCGAGGCGGCATCGCCCGCCGCGTCCAAGCAGTTGGACGACGCGATCGAGATGCTGCCCGAGCAGGTGCAGGGACAGGCCCGGCAGACGGTCTCGGACGCGGCCGCCGCGGCCTCGGACGCGGCGCGTCCGTACCTGCCGCCGGAGCCGCCGGCCGCCGCGGTCGAACCGGCCGCCCCGCCCGCGGCGCAGCTACCGCCGCCCGTGCCGGCGCCCGCCGTGGCCGCGCCGCGCTACGAGACCCCGCCGGCGTTGGCGGACATCCCGTTCGCCGGCGACCTCTCCCGTGCGGTGTCGTCGCTGCCCGCGGCCTTCCCCGGGGTGTCGCTCGCGCCGATCGGGGCCATCGCGGTGTTCGTGCCCTGGCTGCAGAAGGCCGGCCAGATCTGCGACGGCGTCAAGGCACCGACCCTCGCCGCCCTGTACAACGCGGAGAACGGCTTCCGGTTCGGTCCCACCGCGCCGGTCTCGCGGGACGGCGCGAAGGGTCCCGGCCAGTTCATGCCGGGTACCTGGGCGAAGTACGGCAAGGACGCGGACGGCGACGGCAAGGTGGACATCCTCGGCGTCGCGGACTCCGTGATGGCGTCCGGCCACCTGCTGTGCGACATGTACGGCGAGATCGACGGCTGGAAGAAGCAGGGCCTGGTCCAGGGCGACACGCTGGACCTGACCATCGCGGGCTACAACGCCGGCGTGGGTGCGGTACGCCGGTCGGCGGGCATGCCGTCGGGTCTCCCGGACTACGAGAACCAGACCAAGCCGTACGTGAAGAAGATCCGGGCCACCGAGGCCCAGTTCGCGATGCTCCTCGCGCCCTTCTTCGGCAACTCCGACGGCAGCATCGGCAGCAAGGTCGTCGAGGCCGCGCTGCGGTTCATCGGGCTGCCGTACGTGTGGGGCGGCGGCAACGTCAACGGCCCGTCCGGCGGCGGCTTCGACTGCTCCGGCCTCACCTCGTACGCGGTGTACGCGGCGACCGGCGACAAGCTCACGCTGCCCCGTACCTCCGAGACGCAGTGGAACATCGGCGTCGAGATCCCGTTGGAGGCCGCTCGGCCGGGCGACCTGCTGTTCGGCAACTGGCAGTCGGGCGGGCCCGGACACGTGGCGATCTACATGGGCAACGGGCAGATGGTGCACGCACCGCAGACCGGCGACGTGGTCAAGGTGGGCCCGGTGTTCGACGGGATGAAGGTCCGCCGCATCCTGTGAGGCGGCGGCGGCGCTTCGGCGTTTCGGCGGGGCAGATGGGGTCGCATACGATCGTCGGGTGACCGATTCGAGCGATGCCCGCGACGACCTCTTCGACGACGGCTTCGCCGATGCCGCGATGGCGCTGTTGCGTGAGCGGGGCCCGCAGTCCACGCAGGACTGGGCGAACCTGCTGGCCGAGGCGGGGCACGGGCCGGCCGACGAGCTGGCCGAACTCATCGCCTACCTCGACGCACCCGGGCTCGGCTACCTCACCGACGGTCGCTACGCGGCGCTCGACACGGCGCTCGAGGGGCGGGTGCTCACCCATCGGATGTCCGAGGCGGAGATCGCGTCGGGCATCCTCGACATCGTCCCGGACCTGACGCCGCTGACCGCGCTCGTCGCGCCGGGCGGTCCGGACGCCGACGAAGAGTTCAGCGTGGTCTTCCCCGACTTCGACGCCGAGGTGTTCGCGGAGCGGGGACGACTCGACGCGGACGCCCCGGAGCTGGAACGGCTGCTGCTGCAGCCCGACGCGTTGTACGGGTACGCCGCCGGCGACCTGATCGGGCTCGGGCTGGCGGGCGGAGAGTTGCGTCTGGTCCGCGTCGACCGGACCGAGGAGGCTCCGGAACTCGCGGACCGACTGGGCGACATCATCGCCGAGGGCAGCGCGGAGCCGTCGGACTCGGTCCTGTGGCAGCTGATGGCCGACGACCCGGCACTGTTCACCATGCCGGTCGCGCCGCTCACCGAGCTGATCGAGGCCGCCGGCTACACCTGGGAGAGCGACTACCTCGCGGTCCGCGGGTTCGACTTCGACGCCTTCCACCGGGCCACGCGGGTCGGGATCATCGCGCGCGAGCACGAACTGCACGCCGAGGAGGCCGGCGCGGTGGTGGACTTCGCCTACCTCGTGCGCGAGGTCGCCGAGGCGACCGAGCACGGCGAGGACCCGATGGCGTTGGCGCTGGAGCGGGTGGCCGCGTCGCCCGATGCCTACGCCGGCCTCGCGGACCCGGTGAGCGCGGCCGCCGCGCTCGACCTCGCGGCGGGGCCCGAGGACGACCGGACCGCGGCCCTGCACGCCGTCGCGGTGGCGCTGCTCGAACACGCGCCGCGGCGGACGAAGGCGTCGGCGCACTGGATCGCGGCCAAGGCCGCGGACCGGCTCGGCGACGTCTCGGCGGCGGTGGCGCACTACGAGAGCGCACTGGACCGGGACCCGGACTGGGTGCCCGCGATCTTCGACCTCGCGCTGCTCGCCGCGGACGCGGGCGACGCCACCCGGGCGCAGTCGCTGCTCGGGCGCATCGAGGGCGGGGAGTCGGAGGCGCTGCACGAGGTGCTGCAGCGGTACCAGGCCGCCGAGCATCCCGGCCTCGGCCGCAACGACCGGTGCTGGTGCGGGTCCGGCCGCAAGTACAAGTCGTGCCACCTCGGCCGGTCGGAGCTGACGGCCGACGACCACGCGACCTGGCTGTACACCAAGGCGCAGCTCTTCGCCCGGACACCGGAACTGTTCGACCTGCTCTACAGCCTCGCCGAGATCCGGGCCGGCTACTGGTCCGACGAGGATGCCCTGCCCCGCGCGCTCGAGGGCGGCCTGGCCGTCGACGTCACGTTGTTCGAGGCCGGCGTGTTCGAGCTGTTCGTCGAGCGCCGGGGCGAACTGCTGCCGGCCGGGGAACTCGAGCTGGCCCGCCAGTGGCTGGGCACCGCGCGATCGGTGTACGAGGTGCTGGCGACGGCGCCCGGCGAGTCGTTGACCCTGCAGGACCTGCGCGGCGGTGACCCGGTCGAGGTCACCGACGAGTGGGGCAGCCGCAGCTTCGACGTCGGGGCGCTGCTGTGCGCCCGCGTGCTGCCCACCGGGGAGTCGATGCGGGCCCTCGGCGGGATGGAACCCGTCGACCCGGATGCGCGCGACGAGCTGCTCGACCTGCTCGCCGCGGACGACGTGGAGCCGGATCAGCTGGTCGAATTCCTGGGCCGGCACTTCGCGTCGAGCTGACCGCCCGGTCCCGCCGCCCCGCCCGGTCCCGCCGCCCGCCCCGCGCGTCCCGGTCCCACCGTGGGACCGGGACGGCGCCGGGCGCCGGCCGGCGCAACACAAAACCCCGGCCCGAGCCGAGGCTCGAACCGGGGTCGTGAAGGAAGCAGACGCGCGTCAGGCGTGGTAGGGCTCCGCGCTGACCAGCGTGACCTTCATGGTCTTGTTGTTCGGCAGCGTGTACTCCCGGGTGTCGCCGACGGTCGCGTTGAGCAGCGCCGCGCCGAGCGGGGAGTTGGGGGAGTAGACCTCGAGCTCGTTGTTCCGAACACCCTCTTCACGAGTGGCAATCAGGAACGTCTCGGTGTCGGTGTCGTCGCCGTCGTAGTAGACCTTCACCACGGAACCGGGCAGCGCCACGCCGGACTGGGTGGGCGCCTCGCCGACCTTGGCGTTGTTCAGCAGGTCCTGCAGCTGACGAATCCGGGCCTCCTGCTGACCCTGCTCCTCGCGCGCGGCGTGGTAGCCACCGTTCTCCTTGAGGTCGCCCTCTTCGCGGCGCTCGTTGATCTCGGCCGCAATGACCGGACGGTTGGCAATGAGCTGGTCGAGTTCGCTCTTGAGCCTGTCGTGGGAATCCTGGGTCAACCAGGTCACCTGGGTCTCGGTCATGCTCGATCACTCCTCGTAGTCGGAACCCTGGCGGGCCCCCCGGGCTGACCGCTGAACTCCAGCGGTCGTCGGTGGCAGCGCGCGCGGTCCCCCGGAAAGTGTGATCCCCCGGTTGGCTCAGTCATGTGAGCAGTACACCCTGCCGCCAATGCAGCAATACACGGTTCCAGTCAGGAACCGTGTACCTGCGAATTCTAGCACGTACGGGGTTTTTGCAGACGGAGGTCGAGTTCCGGTGCGAGTCGCCGGTCAGCCGGCGGTGAGGTATCCGGGGGTCTCGTTGCCGCAGCCGTAGATCTCCGCGATCGCCGGTCGCTGCGAGGTTCGGATGGGCAGGGTGATCTCGACGGTGCCGCTCTCCGACGGAGAGACGTACACCTCGCGGCGGCCGGTCTCCGAGCCGTCCTGGGAGCGGGCCCGCACGATGCACACAGCGGGGTCGGACGGCACCTCGCGGGTGACGGTGAACCGGACCCCGATGGTGGACTCGTTGACGATGTCGTAGGAGATGACCTGCGCTTCGACGTCCTTGTTGTCGAACTTGTTGTAGCCGAGGAACGCGAGCGCGACGCCGAGGGCGATGACGCCGATACTCAGCACGACCGCGAGGATCCGGGACCCGCGCAGGCTGCGCTGGGGGGTCGGGTAGCGGTCGGCGGGCAGGTTCTCGGTCATCGGCTCAGCTCTCGTACAGCGGTCCGGGCGAGCTGCGTCGCCCGGCGGGGCGCACCATCTTCCGGCGGCTGGGCAGGGCCACGGCTGACGTCGGAGGTATCGGGTGGAACTATAGGGGAAGGACAACGGCGTGCCGGTGGCGCGGTCCGCCGAACCGTCCGGCAGGGCCCACTGTGGCCGACAGGCGAAGCTGAGGTGAAGGAACACTGTGAGCGGATTGCGTCTCATGGCCGTGCACGCCCATCCCGACGACGAGTCCAGCAAGGGTGCCGCGACGATGGCCCGGTATTCGGCCGAGGGCAACGACGTGCTGGTGGTCACCCTGACCGGCGGCGAGCGAGGAGACATCCTCAACCCCGCGATGGACGTCCCCGGGGTCCGGAACCGGATCACCGAGGTGCGCAAGGAGGAGATGGCCGAGGCGGCCCGAATCCTCGGCGTGCAGCAGACCTGGCTGGGCTTCATGGACTCCGGACTGCCCGAGGGCGACCCGCTGCCGCCGCTGCCCGAGGGCTGCTTCGCGTTGGTCCCCCTGGAGGAGCCGACCGAGGCGCTGGTGCGTGTCATCCGCGAGTTCCGTCCGCACGTCATGACGACGTACGACGAGAACGGCGGGTACCCGCACCCCGACCACATCCGCTGCCACGAGGTCTCGATGGCGGCATACGACGCCGCCGCGGACCCGGAGCAGTTCCCCGACGCGGGCGAGCCGTGGGAGATCTCGAAGCTCTACTACTCACACGGCTTCATCCGCAAGCGCCTGCAGCTGTTCCAGGAGGAGTACGACCGTCGAGGCGAAGAGTTCCCGATGGCGGAGTGGCTCAAGAAGTGGAAGACCGAGCAGGGCGACCTGATGGCCCGGGTGACCACCCAGATCACCTGCGGTGACCACTTCCCGCAGCGCGACGACGCCCTGCGCGCACACGCCACCCAGATCGACCCGAACGGGTCGTTCTTCGCCGTGCCGCTGGACATCCAGCAGAAGATCTGGCCGACGGAGGAGTTCGAGCTCGCGAAGACCCGCGTGCGCACGGCCATTCCGGAAACCGACCTGTTCGCCGGCATCGACCATGTCGGTGGCGGGCACCACGAGGAGAAGAAGTGATCTTGGCAAGCGCGGCAGTCGACTGGCTGGCGCAGACCCCCGGAACCCCCACCGGACCCGAGTACGGCAAGGCATCGCCGTTCGGCCTGATCCTCATCCTGGTGCTGCTGGCCGGCACCGCGCTGCTGATCCGCTCGATGAACCGCCAGCTCAAGAAGCTGCCGGACACCTTCGAGCCGGAACACCCGGAGGCCGACCAGGCCGCCGACGAGGGCACCGACCGCGGCGCCGCGAAGGCGCCGGAGGCGAAGGACCCCGAGGTGGACGCGCCGGAGACCGGCAAGAAGAAGACCGAACCGCCGACGCAGACGCCCGGCTAGATGAACGCCCAGGACCGCAACGCCCTCGGCGGGGCCACCAGCCCCTACCTGCGGCAACATGCCGACAACCCGGTGCACTGGCAGCAGTGGGGGCCGGAGGCGCTGGCCTGGGCGCGGGAACGGGACGTGCCGATCCTGTTGTCGATCGGCTACGCGGCCTGTCACTGGTGCCACGTGATGGCGCACGAGTCGTTCGAGGACGAGGCGACCGCCGCGGTCATGAACGCGAACTTCGTCTGCGTCAAGGTCGACCGCGAGGAGCGGCCGGACCTCGACGCGGTCTACATGAACGCGACGGTCGCGATGACCGGCCAGGGCGGGTGGCCGATGACCTGCTTCCTGACCCCCGACGCGGAGCCGTTCTACTGCGGTACCTACTACCCGCCCGCGCCGCGCGGAGGGATGCCCTCGTTCGGCCAGCTGCTCGAGGCGATCAGCGACACCTGGCACTCCCGCCGCGGCGACGTGCAGCGCGCGTCCGCACAGATCTCCGCTGAGCTGCAGGCCAGTTCGGCCGGTGTCCCCGGGGGTCAGCTGCCGGTGGACGCGGCCCTGCTCGACGCCGCGGCCGCCGCCGCGCTGCGTGACGAGGACGTCGCCCGCGGCGGCTTCGGCGGCGCCCCGAAGTTCCCGCCCACCGCGCTGCTGGAGGGGCTGCTGCGCGGGTACGAGCGGACCGCGGACGGGGCCCCGCTGGCCGCCGTCGCGCGGACCGCGGAGGCGATGGCCCGCGGCGGCATCTACGACCAGCTCGGCGGCGGCTTCGCCCGGTACGCCGTGGACGCCGACTGGGTGGTTCCGCACTTCGAGAAGATGCTCTACGACAACGCGCAGCTGCTGCGGCTGTACGCGCACCTGGGCCGTCGCACCGGCTCGGCGCTCGCGGTCCGGGTGGCCGAGGAGACCGCCGGGTTCCTGATGCGTGACCTGTCCACGGACAGGGGCGCTTTCGCGTCCGCGCTCGACGCCGACACCGAGGGCGTCGAGGGCCTGACCTATGCGTGGACCCCCGACGAGCTGGCCGCGGTGCTGGGCTTCGAGGACGGCGTCTGGGCGGCAGGGCTGCTCGCGGTGAGTTCCGCGGGCACCTTCGAGGCCGGCACCTCGGTGCTGCAGCTGCCCGCCGATCCCGAGGACTGGTCGCGGTGGGCGACGGTGCGGGCGAAGCTCTTCGAGGCCCGCGCGCGTCGGCCGCAGCCCGCCCGCGACGACAAGGTGGTCACCGCCTGGAACGGGCTCGCGATCACCGCGCTGGCCGAGGCCGGTGCGGGATTCGGCCGCCCGGACTGGGTGGACGCCGCCGCGGACTGCGCGCGGTACCTGCTCGACGCACACCTGGTGGACGGCCGGCTGCGCCGGGCCTCGCTGGGCGGACACGTCGGGGAGGCCGCCGGGGTGCTCGACGACCACGCCTGCCTGGCCACCGGGCTGCTCGCCCTGCACCAGGCGACGGGCGAGGCCGAGTGGCTCACCCGCGCCCAGGAACTGGTGGACCTGGCGATCACGCACTTCGCGGACCCGGCCGAGCCGGGCTGCTGGTTCGACACCGCCGACGACGCCGAACGGCTGATCACCCGGCCGCGGGACCCGTTCGACGGCGCGACCCCGTCCGGGGCCTCGTCGATGGCGGAGGCGCTGCAGCTGGCGGCGTCGCTGTCGGACCCGGAGCGCTCGCCGCGGTACGCCGCCGCGGTCGCGGACACCCTGGACCGGGGCGCGCCGCTGCTGGCCCGGTCGGCGCGGTCGGCGGGGCACTGGCTGGCGGTGGCGGAGGCGTCGGTGCGCGGCCCGATCCAGGTCGCGGTGGCGACGGACGGTGCCGAGACCGGGTTGCTGGACACGGCCCGCCGCGCCGCGCCCGGAGGGGCTGTCGTGGTCGGCGGTGCGCCGGACTCGGTTCCGCTGCTGGCGGACCGCCCGCTCGTCGACGGCGCCCCCGCGGCGTACGTCTGCCGGGGGTCGGTCTGCGACCGGCCGGTGACCGGGGTCGAGGAGCTGCGGGCCGCGCTGGGCAGGTAGTCCGTGACGGCTGTGGCCCGGCGTTCGCGGGTCAGCCGAACACGACCAGCCACACCGCGACGTAGTGGCAGAGCGCGGCGACCACCGTGCCGGCGTGGAAGAACTCGTGATGGCCGAAGGTCGCCGGCCACGGGTTGGGCCACTTCGTCGCGTACAGCACGGCGCCGACGCTGTAGAGGACCCCGCCGACGGCGAGCAGGATCAGCGGCGCCCAGCCGACCTGACCGGCCAGCTCGCCCGCGACGGGCACGATCGCCCAGCCGAGGATCAGGTACAGCGGGACACCGACCCAGCGCGGGGCCGTGGGCCACAGCATCTTCAGGGCCACCCCGGCGAGCGCGCCGGCCCAGACCACGGTCAGCAGGGTGCGGCCGGTCTCCGGCGGCAGCCCGAGCATCGCGAACGGGGTGTAGCTGCCCGCGATGAACAGGAAGATCATCGAGTGGTCGGCGCGCTTCATCCAGATCCGCGCGCGGACCGTCGGCCAGTGCACGCGGTGGTACGTGGCGCTGACGCCGAACACGCCGCACACCGTCGCTGCATAGATGGCGGTGGCGAATCCGGCGCGGGCCGAGACGCCGGCGGCACCGGCCACCAGGACGGCGCCCGCGATGACGGCGACCCCGAATGCCCACAGGTGAATCCAGCCGCGCAGTCGCGGTTTCACCGGAGTGGGGGCCTGGTCAAGTGCGGTCATGTCGCGCTCCCGTGATCGTGACGACGGCCGAACCTACGGTACCGTAGGTTCGGGTTCGGTGGTCACTGTACCGGCCCCGCGGACAGCCGGGGAGGCCGTCGCCGGCGGAATGCGGCGGCCCGCGCGAGGCGCCGGTGCGCGCGGCGTAATGTGACCTCTCGTGGTGATGTCCAGGTGAAGGTGCCGAACCTGCTGTACAGCATCTACGAGCGACGGCTGACCCGAAAACTCGAGGGCCTCCGCACGCCGCGGCACGTCGCGGTGATGTGCGACGGCAACCGCCGATGGGCGCGGGAGAACGGTTTCACCGACGTCGCGCACGGTCACCGGATGGGTGCGCTCAAGATCGCGCAACTGCTGCAGTGGTGCGACGAGGCCGGCATCGAGATGGCCACCATCTACCTGCTCTCCACCGAGAACCTGCGCCGCGAGCCCGAAGAGCTGGACACGCTGCTCGAGATCATCACCGACGTGGTCGAGGAGATCTCGGGCCCCGCGCACAACTGGAGCGTCAAGATCGTCGGCACGCTCGACCTGCTGCCCGACGCGCAGGCGCGCCGGCTGCGCGAGGCGGCCGAGGGCACCCAGGGCGGCACCGGCTGCCACGTGAACGTCGCGGTCGGCTACGGCGGCCGCCAGGAGATCGCCGACGCGGTGCAGTCGCTGCTGAGCGAGAAGCTGCGCGAGGGCCTGACCGGCGACGACCTGGTCAAGGCGATGAGCGTCGAGGGCATCGACGGTCACCTGTACACCTCCGGCCAGCCCGACCCGGACCTGGTGATCCGGACGTCGGGGGAGCAGCGGCTCTCGGGCTTCCTGCTGTGGCAGAGCGCGTACTCCGAGATCTGGTTCACCGAGGCGTACTGGCCTGAGTTCCGCCGCGTCGACTTCCTGCGGGCCCTGCGCGACTACGCGGCCCGGCACCGGCGCTTCGGCGCGTAGGCCGCCCCGCGGCCCGTGCGCCCTTCCGGTAGCGGGCGCTGCCGGAGAGGCGCACGGGCGACGCGGTCGCCTACAGCTTGCGCAGGCGGAGCCGGTTGATCGAGTGGTCGGCGTCCTTGCGGAGCACCAGCGTCGCGCGCGGCCGGGTCGGCAGGATGTTCTCCACCAGGTTCGGGCGGTTGGTGGAGTTCCAGATCTCCTCCGCGGCCACCGTCGCGTGCTCGTCGGAGAGTCCGGAGTAGTGGTGGAAGTGTGCGTTCGGGTCGGCGAACGACGTCTTGCGCAGCGCCAGAAAGCGTTTGACGTACCAGCGTTCGATGTCCTCGATCCGCGCGTCGACGTAGATGGAGAAGTCGAACAGGTCCGAGACCATCAGCCGCGGGCCGGTCTGCAGCACGTTGAGGCCCTCGATGATCAGGATGTCGGGCTGCCGGATGAGGTGGTACTGGCCGGCCAGCACGTCGTACGACCGGTGTGAGTACACCGGCGCTGCAACCTCTTCCGCGCCCGACTTGACCTCGGTGACGAAACGCAGCAGCTTGCGGCGGTCGTAGCTCTCGGGAAAACCCTTGCGGTGCATGATGCCCCGCCGGGTCAGTTCCGCGGTCGAGTAGAGGAATCCGTCGGTGGTCACCAGGTCCACCCGCGGGTGGTGGTCCCAGCGGGCCAGCAGTGCCTGCAGCACGCGGGCGGTGGTCGACTTGCCGACCGCGACACTGCCCGCCACGCCGATCACGAAGGGGACCTGGCGGTCGGGGTGCTTCTCGCCGAGGAAGGTGGCGGTGGCCGCGAAGAGCCGCTGCCGGGCCGCCACCTGCAGGTGGATCAGACGTGAGAGCGGCAGGTACACCTCGGCGACCTCGTCGAGGTCGATCTGCTCGCCCAGACCGCGCAGGCCGAGGAGCTCCTCCTCCGTGAGCACCAGCGGCGTGGACTTACGCAGGGTCCGCCACTGTTTACGGTCGAATTCGACGTACGGGCTGGACTCGCTCACCTTGGCCATGCGCTCACCTCGCGCTCGGTCTGCATGGTCGAATTGTGCGCGTTCCCACACCGGCCGGCTGCGGCGGGTCCGGATTGCGCGCTGTGCCCCGAGGTCCGGGCGCGAGTCCGCCGCCGCGCCGGCCGGGCGGCCCACTACCCTCGGTCCACATGGATCCCGTTGCGTTCGTCCGCGAATACCTGCTGCTGGGACTCGGTTTCGACCGGTTGGAGGAGGGGTTCGTCGACGCCTACACCGGCGACCCGGCGCTGCGTCGTCAGGTGGCGGACGCGCCGGCGCCGCTGCCGAGGGACCTGGCCCGGCGGGCCGCGGAACTGCGCGCCGAGCTGCCCGACGTGGACCTGACCGCGGACCGCGCGGCCTTCCTCGACGTCCACCTGCGCGCGCTCGAGTGCTCCGGCCGCAAGTTCGCCGGCGAGGACATCGGCTTCGTCGACGAGGTGCACGCCTACTTCGACGTCCGCATCGAGCCGGGGTCGGAGGAGGACTACCGGGACGCGCACCGGGCGATGGACGAGGTGCTCGCCGGCGGCGGGGCGGCGGACCCGACGCGGTCGCTGGCCGAACGTCTGCAGGCGCACCGGTCCGCCGACGAGATCCCGCCGGAACGGCTGGCCGAGTGCGTCGAGGCCTTCTCCAGCGCGCTGCGCGACCTGGTCCGCGACCGCTACCCGCTGCCGGAGACCGAGCGCGTCGAGTACGAGGTGGTCGGCGACAAGCCGTGGTCGGGATTCAACTACTACCTGGGGGACTACCGGTCCCGGGTCGCGATCAACTCCGACCTCAAGCAGCACATGGCGAACCTGCCGCACCTGATCGCGCACGAGTCGTACCCCGGCCACCACACCGAGCACTGCCGCAAGGAGGCCGGGCTGGTGGCCGCCGGGCAGCAGGAGCAGACCCTGTTCGTCGTGAACACCCCGCAGTGCCTGATGGCGGAGGGGCTGGCGGACCTGGCGCTGAAGTCGATCGTCGGGGGCACCGGTGGTGCCGGCTGGGGGCTGTGGGCGCAGGAGATCTACGCGGACCTGGGGCTGCGCTTCGACGGCGAGCGGGCGGAGGCGCTCTCGGCGGCGTCGGGCAAGTTGCTCGGGGTCAGGCAGGACGCGGCCCTGCTGCTGCACGACCGCGGCCGTGACCACGACGAGGTCGCCCAGTTCCTGCAGCGCTGGACGCTCACCACGCCGGACCGGGCCCGGCAGTCGCTGCGGTTCCTGTCCTCGCCGCTGTGGCGCGCCTACACCTCCACCTACGTGGAGGGCTACCGGCTGCTCGGGTCCTGGATGGACCGGGGCGCGGACGCGGACGAGCGGTCGGAGCTGTTCCGGCGACTGCTCGACGAGCCGCTGATCCCGTCCGCGCTGCGCTGACGCTCAGCCGCGCGGTGCCCAACCGGCCGGACCGGGTCCGAGGACCTCGAACGATCCGGTGTGCGCGCGGCTGACCTTCACCCGCCTGCTCAGCAGCCATTCGCCGCCGCGCCGGACCCACTCGTCGTGGTAGTCGCCGAGGGTGCAGAACGTCAGGTGCGAGCGGTCGCCCGCGCCGACGTGCATGTCGCTGACGTACGCCCGGCTGGTGGCGGTCTCCCCGTTGACCTCGACGAGGACGTTGCCGAGCAGGTGCTGGGTGGGACCGCACTCGTCGAGGAACGAGCGGATGCTCGCGACGATGTCGGCGAGGCCGGTCAGCTCGCCGGTGCCGAGGTTCGCGGTCGCGTCCGCGAGCACGAGGTCGTCCAGCGCGGCCCAGGCCCGCTCGTCCATGGCCCGGGCGATCCGCGTCAGGGATCGGAGGATCGCGCGTTCGGCGAGCAGGTCCTCGAACGTCGTCTCGGCTGTGGTCATGGGCGCTCCTGGGCGGTCGCGGCGGGCTCGGGCCGGGCGGCCCGGTGGGCACGCTAACCCGGCCGCGCGGGGCCCTCGTCGCTGTGATCTCGATCACCGGGACCGAACTGGGGTAGGACCCGGGGGTTCGTGCTGTTCGCACGGTTCTAGACTGGAAGCGCCCCTGCCCGGCTTCCCTTGGAGAATCTTCGATGACCGCTGTGCCCAGCACCGACGTCAACAACGCTTCGCTCGCCGAACTCGACCCCGAGGTCGCCGCGGCGATGAACGGCGAGCTGGCCCGTCAGCGCGACACCCTCGAGATGATCGCCTCGGAGAACTTCGTGCCGCGCGCGGTCCTGCAGGCGCAGGGCAGCGTGCTCACCAACAAGTACGCCGAGGGCTACCCGGGCCGCCGCTACTACGGCGGCTGCGAGCACGTCGACGTCGTGGAGAACCTCGCGCGTGAGCGTGCCAAGGCCGTCTTCGGCGCCGAGTTCGCCAACGTGCAGCCGCACGCAGGCGCGCAGGCCAACGCCGCGGTGCTGATGGCGCTGATGAACCCGGGCGAGAAGCTGATGGGCATGGACCTCGCGCACGGCGGGCACCTCACCCACGGCATGAAGCTGAACTTCTCCGGCAAGCTGTACCAGGTGGCGTCCTACGGCGTCCGCGAGGACACCCACGTCGTCGACATGGACCAGGTGCGCGAGACCGCGCTGGCCGAGCGTCCGGAGGTGCTGATCGCGGGCTGGTCCGCGTACCCGCGCCACCTCGACTTCGCGGCGTTCCGTTCGATCGCCGACGAGATCGGCGCCAAGCTGTGGGTCGACATGGCGCACTTCGCCGGCCTGGTGGCCGCGGGTCTGCACCCGTCGCCGGTGCCGCACGCCGACGTCGTCTCCACCACCGTGCACAAGACCCTCGGCGGACCCCGCTCCGGCATGATCCTCGCGAAGAAGGAGTGGGCCAAGAAGCTCAACTCCGCGGTCTTCCCGGGCCAGCAGGGCGGGCCGCTGATGCACGCGATCGCCGCGAAGGCCGTCGCGATGAAGATCGCCGCCACCGACGAGTTCAAGGACCGTCAGGCCCGCACCATCGCCGGCTCGAAGATCCTCGCCGAGCGCCTCACCGGCGCCGACGTCGCGGGCAACGGCATCTCCGTGCTGACCGGCGGCACCGACGTGCACCTGGTGCTGGTGGACCTGCGCCACTCACAGCTCGACGGCCAGCAGGGCGAGGACCTCCTGCACGAGATCGGCATCACCGTCAACCGCAACGCCGTGCCGTTCGACCCGCGCCCGCCGATGAACCCGTCGGGCCTGCGCATCGGCACCCCCGCGCTGGCCACCCGCGGCTTCGGCGACGTCGAGTTCACCGAGGTCGCCGACATCATCGGCACCGCGCTGGCCGCCGGCTCCGCCGCCGACGTCCCGGCCCTGCGGGCCCGGGTCTCGAAGCTGGCGCTCGACTTCCCGCTGTACGACGGACTCGAGGGCTGGGGACTGCTCTCCAAGAACGTCTGACGTCACCGACGGCTCGCGCGGCGGCCCGCACTCCCGACGAGGGGGTGCGGGCCGCCGTTCTGGTCGCAGACGTGCACGTCGAGGTCACGGCAACCGCACAGTCGATTCCCGTCCGCGGAGTGCAAGTGTTGACCGATACGCAACACCGGGTGTGACGTCCCGAAACATCCGGGCCCGATGATTGGTGGCGACCTTGATCCGCGGCCGAAGGGATGCACGGACTATGGGCGCACGCCGCGACGGCACCAGTGTCGACACACTCTGCGCGTACTGCGGCGTCGGGTGTGGCCTGGTCCTCGACATCGTCACCGACCCGGAGACGGGACGCCGGAGGGCCGCGAAGTCGTCGGGCCTCGCGTCCCACCCCACGAATTTCGGGCGACTGTGCACGAAGGGCGCCACGACCGCGGACATGCTGGCCGGACCGGGCCGCATGGAGTCGCCGTATCTGCGGCCGGCCCGGGGACAGTCGCTCGAGGCCGCCGACATGGACGCCGTCATCACCGGCACTGCGCAGCGGTTGCGGGCGATCGTCGACGAGCACGGCCCCGATGCGGTGGCCCTGTACGTGTCGGGGCAGATGTCTCTCGAGGCCCAGTACCTGTCGAACAAACTGGCCAAGGGTTTCATCGGCACCAATCAGATCGAGTCGAACTCGCGCCTGTGCATGGCCAGCGCCGGCACCGGGTACAAGCAGTCCCTCGGCGCCGACGGGCCGCCCGGTTCGTACCAGGACTTCGAGCACGCCGACGTCTTCTTCGTGACCGGCGCCAACATGGCCGACTGCCACCCGATCTTGTTCCTGCGGATGATGGATCGGGTCAAGGCCGGAGCGAAGCTGATCGTCGTCGACCCCCGGCGCAGCGCCACCGCGGACAAGGCCGACCTGTTCCTGCAGGTTGCGCCGGGCACCGACCTCGCGCTGCTCAACGGACTCCTGCATCTGCTCGTCGAGAACGGTCACACCGATCCGGAGTTCATCGACGACTTCACAGAGGGCTGGGAGGTGATGCCCAGCTTCCTCGAGGAGTTCACCCCGGACAAGGTCAGTGAGATCACCGGAATCCCGGCGGCGGACATCCGCACCGCCGCGCAGTGGATCGGTGAGGCCGGCAACTGGATGAGCTGCTGGACAATGGGTTTGAACCAGAGCACGCACGGGACCTGGAACACCAACGCGATCTGCAACCTGCACCTCGCCACCGGTGCGATCTGCCGGCCCGGCAGTGGCCCGTTCTCCCTGACCGGCCAGCCGAACGCCATGGGCGGGCGCGAAATGGGTTACATGGGACCGGGTCTGCCCGGCCAACGCGCGGTGATGTTCGACGACGACCGCGAGTTCGTCGAGGACCGGTGGGGAATCCCCCGCGGATCGCTGCGCACCGACATCGGCGGCGGGACGATCGACATGTTCTCCCGGATGGCCGCCGGCGAGATCAAGGCCTGCTGGATCATCTGCACCAATCCCGTTGCGACGGTGGCCAACCGCAAGACCGTCCTCGACGGACTCGAGAAGGCCGAACTCGTCGTCACCCAGGACGCGTTCCTCGGCACCGAGACCAACGAGTACGCCGACGTGCTGCTCCCGGCGGCGCTGTGGACCGAGTCCGACGGGGTGATGATCAACTCCGAACGCAACCTGACCCTGTTCCAGCAGGCCCTGGCCCCGGTCGGGCAGGCGCTGCCGGACTGGCAGATCATTGCCCGGATTGCCTGCGAGATGGGCTACGCGGACGCGTTCACCTACACCTGCGCGGAGGAGGTGTTCGAGGAGATCAAGCGGTTCTGGAATCCCAAGACCGGCTACGACCTGCGGGGGATCACCTACGAGCGCCTTCGCGAGAGCCCGGTCCAGTGGCCGTGCCCACCCGACAGCGATCAGGACCGTCACCCCATCCGATACCTCAACGACGGCGTGAGCCAGCGGCTTCTCGTCGGGGAGGACGGCGCCGCGCCGCGACTCGCGTTCCCCACCGCCAGTGGCCGCGCGATGTTCTTCGCCCGGCCGCACCTGCCGCCCGCCGAAATGCCCGACGACGACTACCCGTTCCTGCTCAACACCGGCCGTCTCGCGCACCAGTGGCACACCATGACCAAGACCGGCAAGGTAGCCAAGCTCAACAAACTCAATCCGGGGCCGTTCATCGAAATCCACCCCGACGACGCCGCCCGCCTCGGTGTCACCGACAAGGACGCGATCGAGGTGTCCTCGCGTCGCGGACGCGCGGTGTTGCCGGCCCTGGTCACCGATCGGGTGCGTCCCGGGAACTGCTTCGCGCCGTTCCACTGGAACGACTCCTTCGGCGAGTACCTGTCCATCAACGCGGTCACCAACGACGCGATCGATCCCGCCTCGCAACAGCCGGAGTTCAAGGCCTGTGCCGTGACCCTGACCAAGGTTGCCGTGTCCACACCCGAGGCCACACCCACCGAGACCGCCGATGCGCCGGAGACAACTCCCGCCGCCGCGTCCGCGCCGCCCGCCGCCGCGGACGGCGGTTCGTCGCGACTCGACGTCCTCGCCGCCGTCCTCGGGCAGACCGATACGCCGGCAGTCGAGTTCGACCCGTTGGAGAAGCTCTACCTCGCCGGACTCCTGGCGGCACTGCGGTCGGACGCGGGTCGGACCCCCGGCGTGCCGACCCTGCCCGCGAACACCCCGTTCGATGCCGGCAAACGGATGTGGGTCGACGGCGTCCTGGCCGGGCTGTTTTCGCGCACCGCGGTCCCCGGGGGCGAACGGCCCGAGCCGTCCCCCGGCGCCCCGCGGACGGTTCCGGCGGAGGTGCCCGTTCCCTGGCGGGCCCCGATCGTGGTGCTCTGGGCCTCGCAGACCGGTACGGCCGAAGAATTCGCCGCCTCCTGCGTCGCCCGGCTCGGCGAGGCCGGCCTGCCCGTGGTGATGCACGGCATGGAGGAGTTCGCGCCGGCCGACCTGCCGACGACACGCGAGCTCCTCCTGGTCACCAGTACCACCGGCGACGGCGAACCGCCGGACAACGGCAGCGGCCTGTGGGACGTCCTGAGCTCGGACACCGCGCCGCGCCTGACCGAGATGCGCTACGCCGTCATCGCTTTCGGCGACTCCAACTACGACGACTTCTGCGGACACGGCCGAAAGCTCGACGACCGACTCGCCGAGCTCGGCGCCACCCGCATCGTCGGCCGCGTCGACTGCGAACCCGACTACGAAGAGTCCGCCGCCGGGTGGCTGGACGCGGTGGCGGTCGCACTGCAGAACCCGACGGCGTCGATCGGCGGAGGGGCGGATCGCGACGCCGGCGCGGACGATTCCAGGACGGAGGTCAGCGCCCGCACGGTGACGGCACCCAGCGAAACGCGCCAGTACAGCAAGAAGTCGCCGCTGGTCACCTCGCTGACGCGCAACGTGGTCCTCAACCGGCCCGGGTCGACGAAGGACGTGCGGCAGTTCGGCTTTCACCTACCGCCGGGCACCGTCAGCTACGAGGCCGGCGACGCACTCGGGGTCTGGCCCCGCAACAGCAGCCCGTTCGTCGACGAATGGCTCGCCGTCACCGGACTCGACGGGGATGCCACCGTCGAACTCGCCGAGCACGGTGCGATGACGCTGCGCACCGCCCTCGTCGAACGCCTGGAGATCACCCGCCTGACCGGCGACCTGCTCCGGTTCGTGCAACAGCGCACCGCGGACGCCGACCTTGCGGAACTGATGAAGCCGGAGAACAAGTCCGCTCTCAAGGACTGGTCGTGGGGGCGCCAGTCCGTCGACGTGCTCGGCCAGTCCTCGGTTCGCGCCTCCGTCGACGAGTGGCTCACCGTCCTGAAACCCCTTCAGCCGCGGCTGTACTCGATCTCCTCCAGCCCGAAGGCAAGCCCCCGCGAGGTGCAGCTGACGGTCTCCGCCGTTCGGTACAACGTCGCGGGCGTCCCGCGGCGAGGGGTGTGCTCGACGTACCTCGCCGACTACGCCGACCGCGACGACATCGGAATCTACGTGCAGAAGTCCAGTCACTTCCGTCCCCCGGCCGACTCCGAGACCCCGATGATCATGGTCGGGCCGGGCACCGGCATCGCCCCCTTCCGCGCGTTCCTGCACGAGCGACGAGCATTGGGACACACCGGACCGAACTGGCTGTTCTTCGGCGAGCAACACGCCGCGACCGACTTCTACTACCGCGAAGAGATCGAGGAGCTACGCAGGGACGGGTTCCTCACCGAACTCGACGTCGCGTTCTCCCGCGACCAGTCCGCGAAGGTCTACGTCCAGGACCGGATGCGCGAACGTGGGGCGCTGCTGTGGGACTGGCTGCAGAACGGTGCCCACTTCTACGTCTGTGGAGACGCGGCCAGGATGGCCAAGGACGTGAACGTCGCCCTCAACGGCATCGTCGCGCAGTTCGGCAGGCTCGCCCCCCGCAGCGCCGAGGCGTACGTCAAGGCCCTCGCCGCGGAGAAGCGGTACGTGCGTGACGTCTACTGACCCACCGGATCGAACCGCTGTGGACGAGACGGTGGCCCGCAGGCGCAGCTCTCGGCGGTTACGTCCCACCCGACGTTTACACAACGTTCATCGTGTTGGTCCGACAGGTGTGTGGCCCGCCGTCGTAGCGTTCAGGTCAACGGGTGGTGCAGAAGCCGCCCGTCCGGGAGGTTCGAATCGTGACTGACTTGTTCAGGGCGAAGGGGCCGGCGCCCGGCCCCTGTGGGACGTAAGTCCCACCCGGACCGAACGGCCCAGYGAACGCCGCTTGCGCGGGTGCCGCGCAGGTCGAGGAGCCACCGTGACCGAATCCCGCTCCGTCCGCACCTACGTCCTCGACACCTCGGTCCTGCTCTCGGATCCCTGGGCTGTCACGCGATTCGCCGAGCACGAAGTGGTGCTGCCGCTGGTCGTGATCAGCGAGCTCGAGGGCAAGCGTCACCACCACGAGCTCGGATGGTTTGCGCGAGAATCACTTCGGATGCTCGACGACCTGCGGATCGAACACGGGAGACTGGACCGGCCGGTGCCGATCGGCACCGAGGACGGAACGCTGCAGGTCGAGTTGAACCACACCGACCCGGCCGTGCTGCCGGTCGGGTTCCGGAGCGACTCGAACGACTCCCGGATCCTGGCGTGCGCCCTCAACCTGGCGGCCGAGGGCCGGGACGTGGTGCTGGTGAGCAAGGACATCCCGCTCCGGGTCAAGGCGGGCGCGGTGGGCCTGCCGGCCGACGAGTACCACGCCCACGACGTGGTGGCGTCCGGGTGGACGGGCATGGCGGAGCTCGAGGTCGACTCGGCACGCATCGACGAGTTGTTCGGCGAGGGTGTCGTCGACCTGGACGACGCGCGGGACCTGCCCTGCCACACCGGGATCCGGCTGATCGGCGGCCGCTCCAGCGCCCTCGGTCGGGTCACCCCGGACAAGCGCGTGCAGTTGGTGCGGGGCGAGCGTGAGGCGTTCGGGCTGCACGGCCGCTCGGCCGAACAGCGGATCGCCCTGGACCTGCTGCTGGACGAGAGCATCGGCATCATCTCCCTCGGCGGCAAGGCGGGCACCGGGAAGTCGGCGCTGGCGTTGACGGCGGGACTGGAGGCGGTGCTCGAACGCCGGTCGCATCGCAAGGTGGTGGTGTTCCGCCCGCTGTACGCGGTCGGCGGCCAGGAACTGGGCTACCTGCCGGGCAGCGAGAGCGAGAAGATGGGGCCGTGGGCGCAGGCGGTCTTCGACACCCTCGACGGCCTCGCCAGCCCGGAGGTGATGGACGAGGTGATCGCCCGCGGCATGCTGGAGGTCTTGCCGCTCACCCACATTCGCGGTCGGTCCCTGCACGACTCCTTCGTCATCGTGGACGAGGCGCAGTCCCTCGAGCGCAACGTGCTGCTGACCGTGCTCTCCCGGCTGGGTAGCGGGTCACGGGTGGTCCTGACCCACGACGTCGCGCAGCGGGACAACCTGCGCGTCGGCCGGCACGATGGGGTCGCCGCGGTGATCGAGAAGCTCAAGGGGCATCCGCTGTTCGCGCATGTCACGCTCACCCGCAGCGAGCGTTCGCCGATCGCGGCACTGGTGACGGAGATGCTCGAGGAGTTCGGCCCCACCGCCTGACCGGGACTGTTCGACCCGGTGCCGCATCGGTCAGGCCGATGCGGCACCGGGCGTCCGGGTCAGGACTCGGTCGACGGCTCCAGCGGTCCGAGTTCCGCGGTCAGGACCTCCTGCACGACACGCATCGCGGCCAGCCCGGCCGGTGCCCCGCAGTAGGCGCTGGCGTGGATCACCGTTTCGACGATCTCGGTGCGGGTCAACCCGTTTCGCAGCGCGCCGCGGACGTGGCCACGCAGTTCGTTCTCCGCCCGCAGGGCGATCAGCATGCCCAGGTTGATCAGGCTGCGACTGCGGCGGTCGAGGCCGGGGCGCGTCCAGACCGACCCCCACACGTTCGCGGTGACGAACTCCTGAAGTGCCTCGCCGTCCGTTCCCCGGGTGCGCTCGAAGGCCGCGTCCACGAAGTCCGCACCCATGACCTCGGTGCGGACCGCGAGCCCGGCGTCGAATGCGGGGGAGGTGGGGGAGATGGAGGTGTCGTCCTGATTGCTCATTTGACCTGGTCTTTCCGTGGGTAGTCCGGCGGCACCGTCGCGGGCGCCGCACCCGGAATCGTACCCGTGGAGCGTCCGTGGCCCGGGGCCGCCGGGAGGGGCCGCTACTGGCCGCGCGCCGACCGGAGCGTGCCGGTCACGGCGCCGAGAAGGACGTTGCGCCAACTGAAGTAGTCCCGCCACACGGCGATCTTCCCGTCGCGGATCTCGAAGGTGCCGCACACCCAGAAGGTCGAACGCAGCGGGCCGAGTGTCAGCGTGTCCGTCCGCTCGACGAGCACCGCGTCGCCGTCGCTGGCGATGTGGTGCACGACGGCCTCGAACCGGCACCGTGGCCGGGCCGCGGCCCGCAGCGCCCGGGTGACCGTCGGCAGCCCCCGGAGGGTGGGCAGCGTCGTGTTCCGCCACACCACGTCCGGGGTGAGAAACGTACCGGCACGAGGGACGTCGAGTGCGTCGAGTGCGGCGAAGAAGTCGGTCACCGTCGCCACGGCGGCGTCACGACGGTCGGTCGATGCGGTGGGATCCACGGGTGCTCCTGGGGACGGTGCCGGGCCCGGTCGGGCCAGGTAGAGCCTATCGGGGTTGACGGGGCCTGTGACTCACGTCACGATGTCCTGATGCGGAGAGCGGGTAGCGCGGTCCTCTCGGTTGTCGTCGCGACGTTGCTCGCCCTGCTGTGTGCGCCACACGCGGTCGCGCAGGGTCCGTGGTTCGACCACGCGGTCGGCTCCGCGAACCAGGTGATCGCCGTCCGCGGCTCGGGTGCGGGTGCCACCGTCGAGGCCTGGCAGCGCTCCCCGCTCGGCTGGCACCGGATCTCGCCGGCGATTCCCGCGGAGGTGGGGGCCGCGGGTTTCGCGGCGGAGGCGGCGGACGGCGTGCCGGCCACTCCGGAGGGCGTGTTCAGCCTCGACGCGGCGTTCGGCACCCAGCCGTCCCCGGGCGGCGGGCTGCCCTACCGGGTGGTGGGCCCGGACGACTGGTGGGACGGCGACCAGCAGAGCCCGACCTACAACACCCACCAGGTGTGCCCACCCGGCAGCTGCGGCTTCGACGAGTCGCAGGGCGAGCAGCTCGCGATCCCGGCCTACCGCTACGCGGTGGTGATGGGCGTCAACGCGGAGCGGCGGCCGGGTGGGGGCGGCGCGTTCTTCCTGCACGTGGCCAACGGCCAGCCCACCGAGGGCTGCGTCGCCGTCGACGAGGCCCCGCTGGTGTGGTTGATCCGCTGGCTGCGGCCCGGCGCGGTCATCGCGATCACGGCGTGAGGAGACTCTTGTGGCTGGTGACCGGTCCACCCCGTCGGCGGACGCGAAGTCCGTCGCGGTACGGAGCGTCGAGCTCATGGCCGCGGGCGGCCGCGACGACTTCGGTGCCGTCATCCATCCGGACGCCGTCAACCGCGAGAGTGTGACCGAGCCGCCGCGGACCCGGGGCCGCGGGCCGGACGCGTGGCACGCGACCGCGCTGTGGCTCCGCCGGGCATTCGCGGACCTGAGGTTCGAGGTTCGGCATGTGGCTGCGGACGGCGACCTGGTGGCGGTGGAGGTGGCCATGAGCGGCCGCCAGGTCGGGCAGTTCCTGACCTACGACGCGGACGGCGAGGTCGACCAGGCGTTTCCGTCGACCGGCGGGAGTTTCACTGTCCTCCAATCGCATTGGGTCCGCATCGAGGACGGACTGGTCGTCGAGCACTGGGCGACGCGGGACGACCTCGGCCTGGCGCAGCAGCTCGGGTGGATACCGCCCAACCCGGTCTACCTGGCGCGGATGGCGTGGGCCCGGCGTCGGGCACGGAAGGCGCCACCCGGCTGAGGTGCGCGGCCCCTTGTCCGGCCGGGATCGGGCGTGGCGCTCACTCCTCGACCTTCGCCATGGCGAGCACATCGAGGCGTTGGTCGAGCTCTGCCTCGGAGAGCGTGTCGCCGATCAGTCCACGGTCGATCACGGTCTGCCGGATCGTCTTCTTCTCCTTCAGCGCCTGCTTGGCGACGGCGGCCGCCTCCTCGTAGCCGATCGCGGAGTTCAGGGGCGTGACGATGGACGGGGACGACTCGGCGAGGGTCCGCAGGCGCTCGGTGTCGGCCTCGAGTCCGGCAACGCACCGGTCGGCGAACAGCCGGGAGACGTTGGCCAGCAACCGAAACGACTCGAGCAGGTTGCGCGCCATCACCGGGATGTACACGTTGAGCTCGAAGGCGCCCGCCGCGCCGCCCCAGGCGACGGTGGCGTCGTTCCCGATCACCTGCGCCGCGACCTGGGTGACGGCCTCGGGCAGTACCGGGTTGACCTTGCCGGGCATGATCGAGCTGCCGGGCTGCAGGTCCGGCAGGTGCAGCTCGCCCAGTCCGGTCAGCGGTCCGGAGCCCATCCACCGGATGTCGTTGGCGATCTTTGTCAGTGACACCGCGACGGTGCGCAGCGCGCCGGACGCCTCCACCAGGCCGTCGCGCGCGGCCTGCGCCTCGAAGCTGTTCCGCGCCGGGGTCAGGGAGTCCAGTCCGGTCGACTTGACAAGTTCTGCAACAACTTTGGGCCCGAACCCGTCGGGGGCGTTGAGTCCGGTGCCGACCGCGGTGCCGCCGATCGGCAGCTCGCCGAGGCGGGGGAGTGTCGCCATGACGCGTTCGACGCCCGCCTCGATCTGCCGGGCGTAGCCGCCGAACTCCTGGCCGAGGGTGACCGGGACAGCGTCCATCAGGTGGGTGCGGCCGGACTTGACCACGGTCCGCCACTCCTCAGACTTGTCGCCGAGGGCCAGACGCAGGTGGTCGAGCGCGGGGATCAGGTGGGTGACCGCGGCCTCGGTCGCGGCGACGTGCGTCGCGGTGGGGAACGTGTCGTTGGAGGACTGCGACATGTTCACGTGGTCGTTGGGGTGCACCTCGACCCCGTGGGCCAGGGCGATGCTCGCGATGACCTCGTTGGCGTTCATGTTCGAGCTGGTGCCGGACCCGGTCTGGAAGACGTCGATCGGGAACTGGTCGTCGTGGCGGCCGTCGGCGATCTCGTTGGCGGCGGCGACGATGGCGTCGGCCTTGTCGGCGTCGAGCAGCCCGAGGTCCTTGTTGACCTGCGCGCACGCGGCCTTGAGCAGACCCATCGCGCGGATCTGGGCGCGTTCGAGGCCGCGGCCGCTGATCGGGAAGTTCTCGACGGCGCGCTGAGTCTGCGCGCGCCAGAGTGCGTCCTTGGGGACCCGGACCTCGCCCATGGTGTCGTGCTCGATCCGGAACTGCGATTCGCTGTTGTCCGTCATGCCAACCAAGCTTGCCACCAGAAACAACTGTCCGCGCCCTCCTCCGATCGAGACCGGGGGAGGGCGCGGACAGCGGGCGGATCAGAAGGTGGGCGGAACCGCGCCCTCTTCGCCGTCGAAGTCGACGGACGAGTACTCGCGCAGCTTCTCGAGGCGGTGGTACGCGTYGATCATGCGCACGGTGCCGGACTTGCTGCGCATCACGATGGACTGGGTGCTCGCGCCGCCACCGTAGTAGCGGACGCCGCGCAGCAGGTCGCCGTCGGTGACGCCGGTCGCGGTGAAGAAGACGTTCTCGCCGGAGACCAGGTCCTCGGTGAGCAGCACGCGGTCCAGGTCGTGGCCCGCGTCGATCGCCTTCTGGCGCTCGTCGTCGTCGGTCGGGGCGAGCCTGCCCTGCAGTGCGCCGCCCATGCAGCGCATCGCGGCCGCGGCGATGATGCCCTCGGGGGTGCCGCCGATGCCGACCAGCATGTCGGTGCCGGACTCGGGGCGGGCCGCCGCGATGGCGCCGGCCACGTCGCCGTCCGAGATCAGCCGGATGCGGGCGCCGGTCGCGCGGACCTCCGCGATCAGCTGGGCGTGGCGGGGCCGGTCCAGGATGCAGACGGTGACGTCGGAGACCGACGCCTTCTTGACCTTCGCGACCCGCTTGATGTTCTCGGCCATCGGCGCGGTGATGTCGATGACGTCGGCGGCGTCCGGGCCGACGGCGATCTTCTCCATGTAGAACACGGCGGACGGGTCGAACATCGCGCCGCGCTCGGCGACGGCCAGCACGGAGATCGCGTTCGGCATGCCCTTGGACATCAGCGTGGTGCCGTCGACCGGGTCGACCGCGAAGTCGCAGTCGGGGCCGTCGCCGTTGCCGACCTCCTCGCCGTTGAACAGCATGGGCGCCTCGTCCTTCTCGCCCTCACCGATCACGACGACGCCGCGCATGGACACGCTGCTCACGAGCTGACGCATCGCGTCGACGGCCGCGCCGTCCCCGCCCTCCTTGTCGCCCTTGCCGACCCAGCGACCGGCCGCCAGTGCGCCTGCCTCGGTGACGCGCACCAACTCGAGTGCGAGGTTGCGGTCGGGGGCCTCGCGGCGACTCGATGGGGTGCTGGCCGTCATGGGCAGTGCCTCCTTGCACGCGACGCTGTTGGCGTCGGCATAGGTTTCTTCTCCGGGGAGAATGTGGTCTCGAAGCGTGATTGTCTCATCACGGGTCGGACCAATTCGTCGTCGGGTTACGGCTCCCGGGTCAGTGACCAGCCGCTGCTCAGGTCGCGGGCGAGTTCGGGCGCGCGCCGAACGACCCGCTGCCGGTCCATGAAGGCGCCGAACGGCTGCGACAGCACCGCCTGCGCCGGCTGCGGGCCGCCGGCGACCAGGCGCGCGTAGGCCACCGCGGTGTCGCTCGCGATGTACTGCCACCGCGGGGCGCGGTCGGCCCAGTTGAAGCCGGGGAGCGGGGCCTGCAGTCGGAAGCCGGCACCGGTCACCGACAGGGGGGAGACCACCCCCGGCGCCTGCGCGCCCGGGATCGCGGGCTGCGCGGCCACGGTGGTGACGTAGGCCAGCACCCGGCCGACGCCGTCGCGGCCCGCGGCCGTGGCGTCCCACTGGTCGGCGACGATCTGGTTCTGCTCCCGGTCGGCCATCCGCAGCGTGGCATCGACGAGGCCGGCGGGGGTGCCCGAGAAGATCGCGTCCCACGCGGCCCGGGCGTTGTCGTCGAGCAGGCCCGCCGCGCCGAGTTCCTCGACGGCCGGGCGGCCCGCCTCCAGGTAGGCCTCGTGCATGGGCACCATGTCGAAGTAGATGTGCTTCTGCATGATCAGCAGGCGCTTCTGGTACCAGTCCAGGTCCGCCGTCGTGGTGGCCGGGCCCAGCACGGCGAGGGCCCGCACGTCCGGGGGAAGCGCTGCCGCGGCGTCGGCGGGCAGCGACGCGACGGCCCCGGCGACGGCGGTCCCGAGGGTGTGGACGGCGTCGACGGCGACCAGGTCGCGGCCCATGTCGAGGTCCCAGAAGCCGGCGGCGAAGGACGCGCCGGCCATGCCTGCCATGCCCGCCCAGTTCAGTTCGCCGCGTTCACGCTGGTAGCGGCCGTAGTTCGAGTACACCCGCTCGACCAGGTCGGCGTTCGCGACGAAGCCCGCGTTCGGGTCCCAGCCGGCCAGGTCGATGCCCGACGCCGCGGTGCCGCGGGCGAGCCAGTACTGGTGCAGCAGCGCGGCGTAGCGGGTCGGCGGGACGCCGTCGGCGCGGGCCGCACTCAGGGCCGCGTCGAGCGCCCCGGGGTCGGTGGGCAGGCGGGGGTCGAGGCCGCCGGCGAGCTCGGCGTCCGAGTTGGCGGGCACGAGGTCGAGGAGGCCGGCGTAACCGGCCGGGGCGCCGGTGGCCGTGGCGGTGGTCGTGGTGGCCACCGCCACGACACCGAGCAGCGCGACGACTGTTCGTCGCCGCCAGCGGGCGCGACGCGACGGGCGGGCGGTCTCGGTCGCACTCATGCTGCGATTGAACAACATGTATGTGACTGTCGGTACCGGATTCGCCGCACACGGGAACCGGCACGAGCGCGACCGCGGCCTACTGGGATACTGGTGCCCGTGGCCGCCGACAAACCCCGAATTCTGCACAACAACCGCGACATGCTGCTCTCGATGCTGCCGTTGGTGCTGATCTGTCTGGTCATCGCGGGTATCGCGAGCCAGTGCACGCTCAGCCCCGGCGGACCGACGCCGGGTCAGGTGCCGCACGTCGACATCAACGCGGTGCTCAAGTACGACGCCCGCGACCTCGGGTTCCCGATCCGCAACCCGGGCGTGCCCGAGGGCTGGCAGCCGAACTCCGGCAGCCGCGGCACCGTCGCAGGCGATCACGGCGGCGACGTCAGCACCGTCGGCTTCATCACCGACAAGGGTCGCTTCGTGCAGCTGACCCAGAGCTCGGCGAGCGAGGAGACGCTGGTGCCGTGGGTGGCCGGCGACAACCGCAGCCCGTCCGGCGCGGAGCAGGTCGGCGCAGAATCGTGGACGCTCTACCCCCAGGAGGGCAGCGAGCAGATCTGGGTCACCGACCTCGGCGACGTGCGCGTCCTGCTCACCGGCAGCGGGTCGACGGAGGAGTTCACCACGCTCGCCGACGCGGTCGGTGCGGCGCAGCCCATCATTCCCTGACGCGCCCGTCGCACCGGCCGGCCGGGACTCGGCCGGCCGGGGCGGGACTAGTCGGACCCGGACTCGTCGGCGTGGGAGAGGGCCTTCTCGACCCGGGCCCGCGCACCCGCGAGGTGTTCCTCGCAGCGCTCGGCCAGGGCCTCGCCCCGCTCCCACAGCGCCAGCGAGTGGTCCAGGTCCAGTCCGCCCTGCTCGAGCATCTTGACCACCTCGGCCAGCTGGTCGCGCGCGGCCTCGTAGCCGAGTTCCGCCACCGGTTCGTTCACTTCTTCTCTCCTGACTTGTCGCGGCCCATGACGGCCGCGATGACCGCGCCGTCGCCCACTCGTACCCGCAGCTGGGTGCCGGGCGGTGCGTCGTCCACGAACCGCAGCACCTCGGGATCGGCGCCCGGCACCATCTTCTGCACCACCGCGTAGCCGCGGGCCAGCGTCGCCGCCGGCCCCAACGTGGTCAGCCGCGCGGCGAGGTGCTCGACGACCGTCGCCTGGCCGTCGAGGAGTCGGGTGACGTCCCGGCGCCCCGCCGCCCGTAGCCGGTCGACGTCCTCGGCGCGGCGTTCCACGGCGGCCAACGGGTCGGCCAGCACCGGTCGGCTGCGCAGGTCCGCGAGCGAGCGCGCCTCGCGGGCCACCCAGTTCCGCAGGGCCGCGGCCCCGCGGGAGCGGAACTCCGAGACCAGCGCCTGCTCGGCGGCGGCGTCGGGCACCACCCGCTTGGCCGCGTCGGTGGGGGTGGCGGCGCGGACGTCGGCGACGTGGTCGCACAGCGGGTTGTCCGGTTCGTGGCCGATCGCGCTGACCACCGGGGTGGTGCACTTGGCGATGGCGCGACACAGCGTCTCGTCGGAGAACGGCAGCAGATCCTCGACGCTGCCGCCGCCGCGCGCGAGCACGATCACGTCGACCTCGGGGTTCTCGTCGAGTTCGCCGAGCGCCGCCACGATCTGCGCGGTCGCGGTCGGTCCCTGCACCGCGGTGTTCCGGACCTCGAACCGGACGGCCGGCCACCGAGTTCCGGCGACGCTGAGGACGTCGCGTTCGGCGGCGCTGGCCCGGCCGGTGATCAGCCCGACGGTGCGCGGCAGGAACGGCAGCGGGCGCTTGAGGCGGGGGTCGAACAGGCCCTCGGCGTTCAGGAGGGCACGCAGGCGCTCGATCCTGGCCAGCAGCTCGCCGATGCCCACCGCCCGGATCTCGGTCACGCGCAGCGAGATGGTGCCGCGTCCGGTGTAGTACGACAGCTTCCCGAACATCACCACCCGGCTGCCCTCGGTCAGCGGGACGGGGGAGTCGCGGATCAGGGTGGGCGAGCAGGTCACCGACAGCGACATGTCGGCGGACGCGTCGCGCAGCACCAGGAACGCGGTGCGGGTGCCGGGGCGGACGTTGATCTGGGTGATCTGACCCTCGACCCAGATGCTGCCGAGTCGGTCGATCCACTGCGCGACCTTCGTCGAGACCGACCGCACCGGCCACGGGTTCTCGGCCGAGTTCGACGTCTGCGCGGCCGGCGGGCCGCCCGGCCGGCTGGTCTGGGCGGAAGTCACTTGGYGGTGGCGGTGGTGATCCGGTTGCCGAGCATCGTCTGGAACGGGGCCCGGGACCGGGCGGCGTTCTCGTACTCGAGCAGTGCGGTGAGCTCCGGGACGGACAGGGAGCGCAGCCGCGCGCGCAGCTGGGCCAGGGTGAGGTTGTCGTAGTCCAGGTACTCGGCGATCTCCGGCGCGGCGGCCGCACCGCCGGTCCCCGCCTCGGGTTTCGGCGATGCCGGCGTCGCCGCGGGTGCGACCAGGTCGGCGTCGGCGCCGGCCGGCATCGAGTAGAGCTCGAACCGGCCCTGGTTGGCGGGCTTGGCGGAGGTGGCACCGTTTCCGGTGGCCGTCGCCTTGCCGTTGGCCGGGGTGGGCGCCTCGTCCTCGTCGAACGTCGCCCACGTCGGCTGCTCCTGGTCGGTGTGGAACAGCACCGACAGCGCCTCGTCGCCCTTGATGGCCAGCGCCGTGACCGACTGCTGAACCCGCATGGTCGTCTGCAGCATCTGGCTGACCGCCGTCATCGGCAGCGAGACCGCCGTGCTCGGCAGCTTCTGTACCTCTTCGACGACGGTGACGGCGATCCCGGCGGCCACTCGGGCGGCGAAAGGAGGACGAATCATGGTCCTAGCCTGCCTCACCGACGCCCCGATGGGTAGCCGACCGGGCCGTCCACGCCTGATCCGACCGCACCCGAGTGGCCCCCGTACCCTTGAGGCATGTCTTCTGCTGTCCCCTTGAACCTGGGTATCGCCCGTTCCGGTACTTCCGCGACGGGTACCACCGGCAAGCGCATCCTGCTCGCGGAGCCGCGTGGGTACTGCGCCGGCGTCGACCGCGCCGTCGAGACGGTGGAGCGGGCGCTGGAGAAGCACGGCGCGCCGCTCTACGTCCGCAAGGAGATCGTGCACAACCGGCACGTGGTCGAGACGCTGACCGAGCGGGGCGTCGTCTTCGTCGACGAGACCGACGAGGTTCCGGAGGGTTCGGTCCTGGTGTTCTCCGCGCACGGGGTGTCCCCGGCCGTGCACGAGGCCGCGGCGGAGCGCAGCCTGCACACCATCGACGCCACCTGCCCGCTGGTCACCAAGGTGCACCAGGAGGTCAAGCGGTTCGCCCGCGACGACTACGACATCCTGCTGATCGGGCACGAGGGTCACGAAGAGGTCGAGGGGACCGCGGGTGAGGCGCCCGAGCGCGTGCAACTGGTCGACGGCCCCGACTCGGTGGAGGCGATCACCGTCCGGGACGAGTCGAAGGTGATCTGGCTCTCGCAGACGACGCTGAGCGTCGACGAGACGATGGCGACGGTCGCGCGACTCCGCGAGAAGTTCCCGCTGCTGCAGGACCCGCCGAGCGACGACATCTGTTACGCCACCCAGAATCGTCAGGTCGCGGTGAAGGCGATGGCGCCGGAGTGCGATCTGGTGATCGTGGTGGGGTCGCGGAACTCGTCGAACTCGGTCCGGCTGGTGGAGGTCGCGCTGGGCGCCGGCGCGAAGGCCAGCTACTTGGTCGACTACGCCCGCGAGATCGACCTCGGGTGGCTGGACGGGGTGCAGACGGTGGGCATCACCTCGGGCGCCTCGGTGCCGGAGATCCTCGTCAGTGGGGTCATCGAGTTGCTCGCCGGACACGGTTTCCAGGACGTGCAGTCCGTGACGACGGCAAACGAGACGCTGGTGTTCTCGCTGCCGCGCGAACTCCGGAAGCCCGCGACACCGAGCGTCTAGCCCGGACCGGCCGCCGCGGCGCTCCTACGGAGCGTCGTGCCGGTCGCGGTACCGGACCTGCGGGAGCGGATGGACCGGGACGTCGGGGTCGGCCGGCTGGGTGTACTGATCGGCCGCGTGTCCGACCGGTTCCGACTGACGGGCGTACTGCCGGGTGGCCGGTTCCGGCCGGAGCCTGGCCGCGGGCACCGGAGCGGACGCGGGCCGGAACGGTTCACGCGGCGACCCGCCGGTGGACGCGGCGCGGTAGGAGCGTCGATCGCCCTCCACGTCCAGTCGCCGGTCCCGGTCGAACTGATCGGTCAGGTCGAACTGACCGCTGTCGAGTTGGGGCTCGGCGACCCGGCGCCGCGCTCCGGTGGAGTTCTCGCCGCCGCGGGTGCGACGGCCCGACTGCGCTTGGACCTGGG
>NZ_JBFUJP010000037.1:0-48888 GCF_056401315.1 Rhodococcus sp. P4_F5
GCCGGGGCGCGGGCGCACCCCGTCCGGCCCGCTCGTCGGGGAGGCCGGGTTCGGGCAGATCGCCGAGTTCGGCCTCACCCGGACCGTCCGGGACGCCGCCCACCTCCTCGACGCCGTCTCGGGGCCGATCGTCGGCGAGAAGTACGCGGCGGCCCCGCCGGCGCGCCCGTACGCGGAGTCGATCCGCGCGGACCCCGGGCGGCTGCGGGTGGCCGTGACCACCGACGCCTGGTCCGGGGTCCCGGTGGACCCGCAGGTCCGGGACGCCACGGTCGCCGCGGCGCAGGTGCTCGAGTGGATCGGGCACACGGTGACGCCGGCGAGCCCGGACCTGGCCGCCGAGGACGTGGTGGAGGCGGCGATGCTGGTGGTGGTCTCGACCGGGGCCGCGATCCTGCGAGCGCCGCGCCGGCCGGACCCGAACCTGCTCGAGGCCACGTCCCGGCGGGTCCTGTCCGAGACGCAGGGGTTCACCGCGCTCGAGGTGATGGCCGCGCTCGACGCCCAGCACCGGGTGACCCGTGCCGTCGGACTGTTCCTCGCCGGCTACGACCTGCTGGTGACGCCGACCATCGGGCAGCTGCCGCCGCCGCACGGCACGCTCGACTACGACGACGACGCCCCCGGGCAGTCGGCACGATCCTGGATCCGGCGGATCTTCGAGGTGGGGCCGTTCACCGCGGCGTTCAACGTCTCGGGGAACCCGGCGGTCAGCCTGCCGCTCGGGCAGAGCCGCGAGGGCCTGCCGATCGGGGTGCAGCTGGTGGCCGCCCACGGCCGGGAGGACCTGCTGCTTCAGGTGGCGGCGCAGTTCGAGCAGGCGGTGCCGTGGTCCGGGCGCAGGCCGTCGATCTCCGTCTAGCCGCGCGCCTGGTTCCGCCGTCGGGTGGGAGTGCCGCCGATGACCGGCCGCGACGGCCGCGCACGGCTACCCTCCACAGCATGCGCGCAGTGGTGATCACCCGGCACGGCGAGGCCGACGTCCTCCAGGTCCAGCAACGGCCGTCCCCGACGCTCGCGCCCGGCGGCCTGCGCATCGAGGTCCGTGCCGCCGGGGTCAACTTCGCCGACGTGATGGCCCGACTTGGGCTGTACGCCGACGCCCCTCCCCTGCCCAGCGTCGTCGGTTACGAGGTGTCGGGCGTCGTCACCGAGATCGCCTCGGACGTCACCGATTTCGCCGTCGGCGACCGCGTCTTCGCCGGCACCCGGTTCGGCGGCTACGCCGAGGAGGTCTGCGTTCGGCAGCAGGACGCGGTGCCGCTGCCGACCGCACTGAGCTTCGAGCAGGGCGCGGCCATCCCCGTCAACTACGCGACCGCGTGGGCCGGCCTGATCGGCTACGGCAACCTGCAGGCCGGCGAGCGGGTGCTGATCCACGCGGCCGCGGGCGGCGTCGGCATCGCGTCCACGCAGATCGCCGCCCGACACGGCGCGCAGGTGTACGGCACCTCGTCACCCGGAAAGCACGACGCCATCCGAGGTTTCGGCGTCGAGGTGGCCCTGGACTACCGAAAGCGGGGCTGGGAGAAGAATCTTCCGCCGATGGACGTGGTGATGGACGCGCTCGGCGGCGCGTCGCTGCGCCGCAGCTACCGACTGCTGCGGCCGGGCGGACGACTTGTCGCGTTCGGCGCCAGCTCGGTGGTCTCCGGCGACAAGCGCAATCTGCTCAAGGCCCTGCCCCAGGCGCTGAACATGATCCGTGGGTTCAACGCCATGGACCAGATGACCGAGTCCAAGGCGGTGATCGGGCTGAACATGCTGCGGCTGTGGGACGACCGCGGCACCCTCGAGCCGTGGATCACCCCGCTGAGGGCCCTGATCGACGACGGCACCGTCGCGCCGGTGGTCTCCGACGTGGTCCCCTTCGACCGGGCGGCCGAGGCACACCGCATCCTCACCGAGCGTCGCAACGTCGGCAAGGTGGTGCTGGTGCCGTGAGCATTCCGAGCATCGGCGCCACGCTCCGGGTGGCCCGCGACCAGGTCCGCGTCTTCCCGCTGGTGCCGACGGGCAGCACGGCCCGCTACCCGCACCTGGGCGAGCTCCGCGATCGACTCGCCGCCCGCGCCGTCGACACGACCGTCACCGCGGTCGACTACGAGTTCCAGCGCGGCGCCGACGAAATGCTGGTGTGCCGGCGCCCCTGACGGCAGCGGCACACCAGCGTCGTGGTCGCTACTTGGCGAGCAGCGGCGCGATCCGCGGCGGGATCTGGTCGAGCGCGTACGGCAACGACAGCACCGTGCTCCAGGTCATCGCCTCGGCGGCCTCGTCCTCGAGGATGATGGCGCGGCCGTCCTTGACGACCTCCAGTTCCTGGTAGACCGGCGTCGCCGCCAGCTCGGCGCGCAGCTTGTCGCCGTATCCGCCGCCCGCGTACCAGACGAGCAGGTCCGCGTCGGCCAATGAGAGCTGCTCGGTACTGATCGGCGCGAAGTTGGTGGTGGTGATCTGCTGGGTGACTGGCGGGTTCACGAAGCCGAGCTCGGTGAAGAAGCGGACCTTCGGGTCCTCCGGGCCGTAGACACCGAACTGGCCGGGGCCCTTGAGCGCGCCGACGATGACGGTCTTGCCCTTGAACGACGGGTTCGCGGCCGCGACGGAGGTGAACTTGTCCTGCACCCCCGTGACCAGTTCCTCGGCCTTGTCCGAACGGCCCAGCGCCTTGCCGATGATCCGGGTCTGGTCCTGCCACGGCACGCCGTAGTCCGCGTAGTCCGCGGGCTGGGCGACGGTGGGCGCGAGGGCACTGAGCTTGTCGTACTCGCTCTTCGTGATGCCGGAGTAGGTGCCGACGATCAGGTCCGGATTGGTGGCCGCGACCTTCTCGATGTTGATGCCGGTGCTGGCGGTGCCGACGATCGCGGGCGTGGCGCCGGCGAGCAGGTCGTGGGCCCACGGCCACACCGCGTCGGGCTGGTTGCCGTACCAGTCGAAGACACCGACGGGCACCGTGCCGAGCGCGAGGATCGCGTCCTGGTCGTTGTAGCCGACGCTCGCCACCCGCTGGGGGTCGGCGCCGACCTCGGTCTGCCCGTACTTGTCGGTCACTGTCGCCCCGGACCCGCCGGCGGAACCGCCGTCACCGTCCCCGCTGCTGCTGCAGGCGGCGGCGAACGCGAGCAGCGCACCGGACGTCCCGATCAGAAATCCCCGACGCGTCAACCGTCCAACGTCTGCCATCGACTCTCCTCCGTCGTGCCACAAACCCTTCGGTCCTCACCGAAGCGAGGTAAGGCTAGCCGAAATGACGGGCCATTTGTCGCGGTCCGTGTCCGGCCGTTCACCGGCGAGTCCACTATGGACGCATGACGCGCAAGGGACCCGACGCCGACATCGACGAATCCGACCTGGTGATCACCCCACACATGGACCACGCGGCCGGTGTGCCGGCGGTGCTGGTCTCGCTGCAGCGCTCCGTCGAGCAGATGGGTGTGGTGCGCACCGCGCAGACCCTCACCCGGCTCAACCAGCGACACGGATTCGACTGCCCCGGCTGCGCCTGGCCCGAGACGCCCGGCCACCGCCGGCCCGCCGAGTTCTGCGAGAACGGCGCCAAGGCCGTTGCCGAGGAGGCCACCCTGCGCCGCGTCGGGCCCGAGTTCTTCGCCGAGCACTCGGTGGCCGAACTCGCCACCAAGACCGACTTCTGGCTCGGCCAGCAGGGTCGGCTGGCGGAGCCGATGGTGCTGCGCGAGGGCGCGACGCACTACGCCCCGATCGGCTGGAACGACGCGTACCGGATTATCGCCGACGAACTGCGGGCGCTGCCCAGCCCGGACGGCGCCGTCTTCTACACCTCGGGACGCACCAGCAACGAGGCGGCGTTCCTGTACCAGCTGATGATTCGCAGTTTCGGCACCAACAACATGCCGGACTGCTCGAACATGTGCCACGAGTCCTCCGGCAGCGCGCTCACCGAGTCGATCGGCATCGGCAAGGGCTCGGTCACCGTGCCGGACCTCGAGTTCGCCGACCTCATCCTCGTCGCCGGCCAGAACCCCGGCACCAACCACCCACGGATGCTCTCCACCCTGGAGGCCGCGAAGCGCAACGGCGCCAAGATCATCGCGATCAACCCGCTGCGGGAGGCCGGGCTGCTCCGGTTCAAGGACCCGCAGCGGGTCGGCGGCGTCGTCGGCCGCGGCACCGACATCGCCGACGAGTTCCTGCAGATCCGGCTCGGCGGCGACATGGCGCTGTTCCAGGGACTCGGGCGGCTGCTGCTGGAGGCCGACGACGCAGCACCCGGCACCGTGGTCGACCGCGAGTTCGTCGCGCGGCACTGCGCCGGATTCGACGAGTACGAGAAGCGGGTCCGCGCGGTCGATCTCGACGTCGTGCTCGAGGCGACCGGCCTGACGTCGGCGCAGCTGCACGAGACGGCGACCGCGCTGGCCCGGTCCGAACGGACCATCGCCTGCTGGGCGATGGGCCTGACCCAGCAGACCCACGGGGTGGCGACCATCCAGGAGATCACCAACCTGCTGCTCATGCGCGGCATGATGGGCAAGCCCGGCGCCGGCGTCTGCCCGGTCCGCGGCCACTCCAACGTCCAGGGCGACCGCACCATGGGCATCTGGGAGCGGATGCCCGACGCCTTCCTCGACGCCCTCGACCGCGAGTTCTCCATCACCAGTCCCCGGGCCCACGGTTGGGACACCGTCGAGGCGATTCGCGGCATGCGCGACGGCAAGGCCGGCGTGTTCATGGCCATGGGCGGCAACTTCACCCGCGCGACCCCGGACACGGCGGCCACCGAGGACGCGCTGCGCCGCTGCGCCCTGACGGTGCAGGTGTCCACCAAGCTGAATCGCTCGCACGTGGTCACCGGGCGCACCGCGCTGATCCTGCCGACCCTCGGACGCACCGACAAGGACATCCAGGCCGGCGGGAAACAACTTGTCTCCGTAGAGGACTCGATGTCGATGGTGCACCTGTCCCGCGGCAACCTCACGCCGGTCAGCGAGCACCTGCGCAGCGAGGTCTCGATCGTCTGCGATCTCGCCCAGGAGCTGCTCGGCCCCGGCCACCCGGTCCCGTGGGCCGCGTTCACCGCCGACTACGACCGGATCCGCGACTCGATCTCACGGGTGGTGCCGGGCTGCGAGAACTACAACGAACGGGTGCGCCGGCCGGACGGCTTCCAGTTGCCGCACCCGCCGCGAGACCGGCGCGAGTTCCCCACCCGCACCGGCAAGGCGAACTTCGCCAGCAACGAACTGCGCTGGGTGCCCACTCCCCCCGGCCGGCTGATCCTGCAGACCCTGCGCAGCCACGACCAGTACAACACCACCATCTACGGCCTCGACGACCGCTACCGCGGCGTCAAGGGCGGCCGCCGGGTGATCTTCGTGTCCGCCGCCGACCTCGCCGAACTGGGCCTGACCGACGGCGCCGCCGTGGACATCGTCTCGGAGTGGACGGCGGCCGACGGCACCGTCGAGGAGCGCCGGGTCAGTGACTTCCGGGTGGTCGAGTACGACACCCCGAAGGGCAACGCCGCCGCCTACTACCCGGAGACCAACCCCCTGGTGCCGCTCGATCACGTTGCCGCCAAGTCGAACACCCCCGTGTCCAAGGCTGTGCTGGTGCGCCTCGAACCCGCCGGGAGCCGATGATGGGGCGCGTCACCGCGCGACGGTCGGTGCTGCGCGTGAGCGCCACCGGGACCGTCCGGCGCCCGGACAGCCTCGCCGTCGAGGAGCCGCTGGAGATCCGGATCGGCGGGCGGTCGCTGTCCGTCACCATGCGCACCCCGGGCCACGACATCGACCTGGTCCACGGCTTCCTCCTCGGCGAGGGCATCATCGCCTCGGCGCAGGACGTCTCGGTGATCCGGTACTGCGACGGGGTGGACGCCGACGGCGCCAACACCTACAACGTGCTCGACGTGGCACTCGCCCCGGGAACGCCGGAACCCGTTGTCGCGGAGCGGAACTTCTTGACCACCTCGGCGTGCGGGGTGTGCGGCAAGGCCTCGCTCGAGGCGGTGCGGGTGCGCGCGCCGTTCGACCTCACCGCCTCGACGCTCACCGTCGCCACCGCGGTGCTGGCATCGATGCCGCCGACCATGCGGACCCGGCAACAGGTCTTCGAGCGCACCGGCGGCATTCACGCCGCCGGCCTGTTCACCGCGGACGGCGCGCTGCTGGCGGTCCGCGAGGACGTCGGCAGGCACAACGCCGTCGACAAGGTGCTCGGCTGGGCGCTCACTGCGGGCGGCGTCCCGCTGTCCGAGGCGGTGCTGGTGGTCAGTGGTCGCGCGTCGTTCGAGCTGGTGCAGAAGGCCGTCGTGGCCGGGGTCCCGATGCTGGCCGCGGTGTCTGCGCCGTCCTCGCTGGCCGTCGACCTCGCCGCGGAGTCCGGCCTGACCCTGGTCGGGTTCCTCCGCGGCGAGACGATGAACATCTACACCGGCGATCAGCGCATCAAGACGGCCTGACCGGTTCAGCTACCGGCGGCGATCCACTCCTCGAGGTGCGGGGCCTCGGTGCCGATGGTGGTGGCGTCCCCGTGCCCGGTCCGCACCGTCGTCTCGGCCGGCAGGGCGAAAAGCCGGTCCCGGATCGAGCCGATGATCGTCGGGAAGTCCGAGTAGGAGCGGCCGGTGGCGCCGGGTCCTCCGGAGAACAGGGTGTCGCCGGAGAACAACTCCCCCGCCTCCGGCAGGTACAGGCAGGTCGAGCCCGGCGAGTGACCGGGCGTGTGGATCGCCTGGATCTCGGTGCCCGCCACCGCGATCCGCTGCCCGTCTTCGAGCGACCGGTGCGCGACCTCGGGGTGCGTCATTCGCCAGAGCACGTCGTCGGCCGGGTGCAGCAGGATCGGGGCGTCGAGTCGCTCCGCCAGTTCCGGTGCCACGGTGACGTGGTCGTTGTGGCCGTGGGTGCAGACGATCGCGACCACCTTCCGCCCACCGACCGCGTCGACGATCGGCTGCGCGGTGTGGGCGGCGTCGACGATCACCACCTCCGAGTCGTCACCGATCAGCCAGATGTTGTTGTCCACCTCCCAGGTTCCGCCGTCGAGTTCGAACGTCCCGGAGGTGACGACGCGGTCCACCCGCAGTGCGCCACTCACAGCACGACCACCGAACGCAGCACCTCGCCGCGGTGCATGGACTCGAACGCCTGCTCCACCTGGTCGAGCGCGATCYGCTCGGTGACGAACTTCTCCAGCGGCAGCCGACCCTGCTGGTAGAGGTCGACGAGCATCGGGAAGTCGCGCTCGGGCAGGCAGTCTCCGTACCAGGACGACTTGAGCGAGCCGCCGCGGGAGAAGAAGTCGACCAGCGGCATCTCGAGCGTCATGTCGGGGGTGGGCACGCCGACCAGGACGACGGTGCCGGCGAGGTCGCGGGCGTAGAAGGCCTGCTTCCAGGTCTCCGGGCGGCCGACCGCGTCGACGACGACGTCGGCGCCGAATCCGCCGGTGAGCTCCTGCACGGCCTCGACGACGTCGTCGACCTCGGAGGCGTTGATCGTGTGGGTGGCACCGAGTTCCGTCGCCCACTCGAGCTTGCGGGGGTCACGGTCGATCGCGATGATCGTGCCCGCGCCCGCCAGTCGCGAGCCCATGATCGCCGCGTCGCCGACGCCGCCGCAGCCGATCACGGCCACCGAGTCGCCGCGGCCGACGTTGCCGGTGTTCATCGCGGCGCCCATGCCAGCCATCACGCCGCAGCCGAGCAGTCCCACGACAGCCGGGTCCGCGGACGGGTCGACCTTGGTGCACTGTCCCGCGTGGACGAGGGTCTTGTCGGCGAAGGCGCCGATCCCCAGCGCGGGCGAGAGCTCGGTGCCGTCCTCGAGCGTCATCTTCTGCGTCGCGTTGAAGGTGTCGAAACAGTACTGCGGGCGACCCCGCTTGCACGCCCGGCACTGTCCGCACACGGCCCGCCAGTTGAGCACGACGAAATCGCCGACCTCGACGGAATCGACTCCCTCACCGATGCTTTCGACGACTCCCGCGGCCTCGTGGCCGAGCAGGAAGGGGTACTCGTCGTTGATCCCGCCGTCGCGGTAGGTCAGGTCGGTGTGGCACACGCCGCACGAGGCGACGGCGACGACGACCTCGCCCGGGCCTGGATCGGGAATCGTGATCTCCGCGATCTCCACCGGTGCGCCCTTGGCGCGCGCGATCACTCCCCGTACCTGCTGCGGCATGGCCTGGCTCCTCAATTGTCGACGGTGCGAGTGCGCACATTGCGATACCCGCATGTCGACCGTAACGCGGCCGGCATGCCCCGACGACCTGACCGAAAGGACGGTGTCGCCTGACCGAACTGCGGGGTGTACGGGTCCGGTTTGTCGAGTCAGGTCAGGGCGCCGGCCGGACCCCGGCCTCCACCGCGACCGCCGCCGCCTCGCCCCGGGTACCCACGTCGAGCTTGCGGAGCACCGCCGCGACGTGGAACTTGACGGTGCTCTCGCTGACCTGAAGCCGCTCCGCGATCACCCGGTTGCGCCGGCCCGCGACGAGATGCTCGAGTACCTCCACCTCGCGCGGCCCCAGTACCGACAGCGTGTGCCGGCTCCCCGCCTCCGGCGGATCCAGCGGCAGCACCGCCGACAGTCGTGACCCCCACCCGGGCGTCGATTCCGACTCGTACGTGCCGCCGAGGGTGTCGACACGGGGCCGCAGCTGCCTGTCCAACTCAGCGAGGTCGGCGACGCCGCGGCCGTCGTCGCGGACATCGATCAGCAGGCTCGCGCCGTCGCAGCCCCACGACACCCGCAGCCGACGCAGCTCGGGCTGTACCACCAGCCCCAGCACAGCGCCCCGCACCACCGCGCGGGCGGCGTGGGCGACCTCCCCGGGAAGGCCCCGGCCGCCCACCGGTGGTTCGACCAGCTCGACGTCGACGCCCTCCGGAACCAGCCCACGCAGTTCGCCGCGCAGCCGGGCGAACGCGGTGGTCGCCGCCTCCTCCGCCAGCTCCCGATGCCGATCGACCGCCGAACGCAGCCCGATCAGCGCCGACGTCGCGGACTCTCGCGCGGTGACCCGGGCCCGGGCATCGTCGAGGTCGGGCGAGCGCAGCGTCGCAAGAATCGTCTCGAGCGTCGCCGCATGCGCCCCGGTGAGTTCGGCGATGGTGCGGGCTCGCTCGGCTGACGCCGCCCGCGACTCGGCGAGGTAGGCGGGGCTCGCGTGTCCGACCTGGAGGGTGATGCCGAGCGCGACGACCGCGAACAGCGACGCCAGCAGGTCCGTGTCCGTGTCCGTATCGGTGTCCGCGATGGCGCCCGGCACGATCACGAGGAGGGTGTCGGTGCGGTCGAGAATCGCGAGCGTCGGGTGTTCACGCCCGGCGAGGACCGCGCTCCCGCGCCGTGCCCGCGACGAATCCGGCTGCGCCGGACCGAGTTCGGTCCGTAGCCGATCCAGCTCGGCGACCGTCACCCGCCCGGTGATCCGCGGATCACCCGCCACCTTGCGGGGCCGGCCGGTGCACTCGCGGGTGAAGATCACCAGCGCCGAGTGCGGGAACTGTGGCGCCAGCAGCATCGAGAACCGGCGCCCGATCTCCGGCAGCGGGCCGACGAGGACACTGCGCAGCCCGTCGAGGAGTGGCTTCTCGGCGTTCCACGTCGCGTTGATCCCGGTCGTACTGCTCACGCGCTGCACCCTATCGGCAGCCGCCTCTCAGCCTGTCCGGTGCACCGACTGCGGCGTCAGGTAGGCACCCAGGCCCTCGATCCCGAACTCGACCCCGAGTCCGGAGTCCCCGCGACCACCGAACGGGGCGCTGTGGTTGGAGGCGAAAAAGTTGATGCCGATCGACCCGGTGTCGACGCGGCGCGCCACCGCCATCGCGGCGTCGGTGTCTCGCCCGAACACGATGCCGCCCAGACCGAATTCGGTGTCGTTGGCCAGGGCCACCGCCTCGTCCACGGTGTCGTAGCGCGTGACGGTGACGACAGGCCCGAAGATCTCCTCGCGGGCCACACGCATGTCTGGGGTCACGTCGGCGAGTACGGTCGGCACGACGAACCAGCCGCGCTCGGTCTCTGCCTTCGTGCCACCGGTCGTGACCCGAGCGCCCTCCACACGCGCCGACTCCAGGAATCCGAGCACGATCTCGTGCTGGTCCGCGGTCGCGGACGGGCCGAACTCGGTGTCCTCGTCGAACGGGTCGCCCTGCTTCGCGGCCGCCACGGTGCGGGTGACCATGTCCACCACCTCGTCGTACCGCTGCGCCGGAGCGAGGATGTGGGTGGCGATGTAGCAGGTCTGGCCGGTGTTGCGCATGCAGGACCGGATCAGCACGTTCGACATCGCCTCGAGATCGGCGTCGGGGAGCACGATCGCCGACGACTTCCCGCCGAGTTCGAGGGTCACCGGGCGCAGCAGTTCACCGCACGCGGCCGCGATCCGACGTCCGACCGAGGTGGAGCCGGTGAACGCCACCTTGCGCACCTTCGGGTGCCGCACCAGCAGGTCGCCGGTCCGGCCTGCCCCCGTGACGAGGTTGATCACTCCGGCCGGAATCCCGGCGGCCACCGCCGCGTCCACCACGAAGCGGATCGACAACGGCGTGGTCTGCGCCGGCTTGATCACGACCGTGCAGCCGGCGATCAGGGCCGGCGCCAGCTTCGCGACGACCAGGTTGATCGGGAAGTTCCACGGCGCGATCAGCGCGCACACCCCGACCGGATCACGATGGACGACGGTCTCGCCCGGCCGGTTCGGGTACGGACGCACGTCCGGGGCCTCGAGGTACGGCGCCAGCGACGCGAAGTAGCGCAGGATCCCCGCCGCGTTCGCCGCCGCGCCGCCGGTCTCCGCGATCGGGCTGCCGTTCTCGCGGGTATTGGTCCAGGACAACGGTTCCGCGCGCTTGACCACCTCGTCGGCGAAACGCCGCAGGTACTCCGCCCGCGCCGACGGCGCGAGGTCGGACCACCCGGCGCCGCGGAACGCGCGGTCCGCGGCGCCGACCGCGCGGTCCACGTCCTCCGCGGAGGCGTCGGGCACCGACCCCCACGCCTCCTCGGTGGCCGGGTCGACGACGTCGATGCGCTCGCCGCCGCTGACCCGCACCCACGCCCCGTCGACGAAGATGTCGTCGACGTGGGTGTACGGCAGGTCCACCGAGTCGCGCGTCACCGCAGCACCCTTCACCGCAGTACCTCCGTCTTGAGCAGTGCCCGCGAGCGGACCAGGTCCGCCGCCGCGATCGCGACCGCGGCCTCGGTCTTGAACTCCGGAACGATCTCGCTCTCGAGCCGATCGCAGTAGCGGGCAGGGGTCAGCGCGAACCACGACGACGCCAACGCGATTCCCGTGGAGCAGAACCGCCACAACCGGTCCGCGTCCCGCACCAGCGCGTCCTCGAGCGACTTCGCGTCGGGACGGGTGTCGTGGCCGTCGACTATCGCACAGACCCGGCCGACGAAGTCGGCGTCGTAGCCGAGTGGCGGCAGCACCTCCTCGGCGATGAGGCAGCCCTGCCGCTCGTGCTCGAAGCGGATCTCGGCCTTGCGCCAGTCGCCGCTGAATCCTTCGGAGATGATGCGTGATTCGTCGACCCGGCCCCAGCCGGTGTCGTGCAGCAGGATCGACACCCGCACCAGCAGTGCGTCCGCCTCCGGATGGGCGGCGCAGAGCCGTTCTGCGTAGGCGAGCGAGATCGGAAGGTGAATGTCGTTGCCGCGCGCGCGGGTCTCGGGAATCACCGACTTCCAGATCCGGTCGAGGTCGGTGCCGGCCGCCGCGGACAGCTCGATCGGCGAGGTGTCGACGGGACGGTTGGTGGTGATGAGCATGGTGTTCCTCGGTTCTCGTGGCCGGTGGGCCAGGTGCGATCAGGCCGCGGTCGTGATGGTCTTCAGAGCGGTGACGGGTTCGGCGGCGAGGCCGGCGGGAATGTTCCCGCGCTTGGCCAGGGCGTTCTTGACCGCCATGAAATCGAGCGGGTGGTTCACGCAGTCCGCGGCGATGATCTGCCCGGACCGGTAGTAGAGGACGGAGAACTTGCCCTTGGCGTCGTCGCGGCGGACCACGGTGTGGTCGTATCCGGTCGACAGCCCGGCGATCTGCAGCTTCAGGTCGGCCTGGTTCGACCAGAACCACGGAATCCCCACGTATTCCGACCTCCGCCCGGTGAGCGAGTAGGCCGCGACCTTGGCGTGCTCGATCGCGTTGTTGACGCTCTCGATGCGGATCCGGTCGCCCGCCGGCGCGCCGGGCACCGGGTTCGGCATGTTCGCGCAGTCCCCGACCGCGACGGTCACGCCGTCGGAGGCCAGCGCATACTCGTCGACACGAATTCCGTCGTCGCACAGCAGTCCGAGCGACTGTGCCAGCTCGACGTTGGGAATCACCCCGATGCCCACGAGCACGATCTGCGCCGCGATCACCCGGCCGTCGGCCATCCGGACCGCGGTGACGGCGCCGTCGACACCCTCGACGGCCGCGATCTGCGCGTCCAGTTCGATGTCGAGGCCCCGCCGGCGGTGCGCGTCGAGGAAGAACTCGGAGGTCTCCGGGCCGACGGCGCGCCCCACCAGCCGCGGTCCGGCCTCCAGAACGGTGACCCGCTTGCCCATCTTCAGTGCGCTCGCGGCCGCCTCGAGCCCGATGAACCCACCGCCGATCACGACGACGTCGGTCGCGCCCGGCATGAGCGCCTTCAGTGCCAGCGCGTCGTCGGCATTGCGCAGGTACACGACCCCGGACAGCTCGCTGCCCTCGAGGTCCAGGTGCCGGGCGCGCGCACCGACCGTCAGGGCCAGGCGGTCGAACGGGAAGCGCGCCCCCGATGCGGCCGTGGCGACGCCCGAACCGTCCGACTCCCTGTCGATCGCCGTGATCCGCTCGCCCTTGACGAGGCGGATCCGGTGTTCCTCCCAGTATTCGGCGGTCCGGAAGATCAGCGACTCCGAATCCACCGTGCCCTGCAGGAAGTCCTTGGACAGCGCCGGACGCTGGTAGGGGCGGTGGTCCTCCTCGCCGAGCAGGGTGATCGGGGGCTCGTAGCCGAGGGCCCGCAGTGAACCCGCCAACTGCACGCCCGCCTGGCTGGCGCCGATGATCAACAGGCCGGTGTTCGACTTCTCCGTGGTGGTGTTCATTTCTACACTTGCGTTTCCGGCGTGCTCACGTGCAGATCCGAGTCCGCGGTGAGCTTGATCTGGCAGGACAGGCGGGAGCAGTCCTCCCGGTCGATCGCGGTGCCGTAGAGCATCTCGTCCTCCATCTCGTCCAACGCGGGGAGCCCGGCGAAGTCGTCCTCGCGGACGAAGACGTGGCAGGTGGCGCAGGACAGCGAACCACCGCACTCGGCGACGATTCCCGGGATCCCGTTCTTCATCGCGAGCTCCATCACGGATTCGCCGACGTTGCCGTCGACCACGCGGGTGGCGCCGCCGTGATCGGTGAAGGTGACCTTGGGCATGGGTGTCTCACTCCTAGATGAACTGGCGTCCGCCGTCGACGACGACGGTCTGCCCGGTGATGTACTTGCTGTCGGGACCGGCGAGAAACAGTGCGGCACCGACGATGTCGTCCGGCTGGCTCGCGCGCTTCAGTGCGCCCCGGTCGACGCCGTAGTTCTCGGCGCCCTCGATCAGGCCGTGGCTGGCCTCGGTGAGGGTGAAGCCGGGGGCGATGACGTTGACGGTGATCGACCGGCGGCCGAGTTCCTTGGCCATCACCCGCGTCAGCGCGACCACCCCGCCCTTCGAGGCGACGTAGTGCATCCACTGCTCCGAACCGCTGAGGATGGTCGCCGACGAGACGTTGACGACGGCCCCGCCCTCGCGCAGGTACGGACTGCACGCTCGCGCACACATCCACGGCCCCTTGAGGTTCACCGCCATCACCCGGTCCCATTCGGCCGGGTCGATCTGCTCGAACGGACTGCGGGTCACCGCGGCGTAGATGGCGGCGTTGTTGACGAGAACGTCGATCCCGCCGCCGCCGAACTCGGCGACCTCCGACGCCATCTCGTCCGTGGACTCGACCGAGGTGACGTCGACGGTCACCGCGACGGCGTCCGCGCCGCGGTCGGCGACCAGGCCGGCCGTCTCCCTCGCGCCGGCGCCGTCGATGTCCGCGACCGCCACCCGGTATCCCCGCTCCGCGAAGCCCAGGGCGAACGCCCGCCCCAATCCGCCTGCTGCGCCGGTGATCAACACGGTCCTCACGTCGTTCGCCATCACGACTCCAGGATCGTGACGACGCCGGTGCCGCCGTCGACGCGCAGTAGCTGACCGGTCACGATCTGCGTCGACGCCGAGCCGGTGCCGGTGACGGCGGGCAGCCCGTACTCGCGGCAGACGATCGCGGCGTGGCTCATCATGCCTCCGATGTCGGTGACCGTCGCCCTGATCTTGCCGAAGATCGGCCCCCAGGACGGGGCGGTGATCGGCGCGACGAGGATCTCGCCCTCCTGGACCTCGGACAGCTCGTCCGCGCTGGTCACCACGCGGGCGACGCCTTCGACGACACCGGGCGAGGCGGCCATGCCGCGCAACCCGCCGGAGGTGTCCTCGTCGTCGCTGAGCCACTGCTGCACCTGCTCGGTGGTGATCCCGTACAGCATGCTGGTGAACGGTTCGGTGATGAACTCCGGCGGCGTGTTCAGCGCCGGCTCGGGTCGCCGCGACTTCAGCGCGTCGACGATCCCGCGGCGGCGCTCGATCTCCCGGGGCCAGTAGCTCGGACCGATCGGGGCCGCGCCCACGCCCCAGCCTGTGGCGAGGTCGAACAGCGCCTCGCGGACCTCACCGCGGCTCAGGTACAGCAGGTCGTCCGGCTGCTCCCAGAAGCCCTCCTCGTGCATCATCCGCGACAGCTCGCGGACCTTGCGCCAGAACACTCCCATCGTCCAGTGCTCGATGTAGAAGTTGTGGTTCTCCACGTACGGGTATGCGGTGCGCGCCAATTCGAGCTTGGCGTCGAACGTGTCCTGGTCCTCGCCGCTCAGCAGGTCGCGGTACTCGGCGGCGACTCGGACCCGCTCCGCCGCCAGCTGCTCGACCGGCCGCATGATGTCCTGCCCGGCCAGCAGCCGACGAATGTAGTCGGCGATGTAGGCGAGGGGGATGTCCTGGTGCTCGATCCAGTACTTGTCGTGGCCGTAGAAGCCGTTGCCGACAGTGAAGTTGAACCACGGGTCCTGCGCGGCCCGGTAGGCGGCGAGCCACTTCTCGCCGTCCGCCGCGGCCGCGATCCGGCCGAGGGTGCCGTCGACCTCGCTCGGGTCGTCGAACAACCCGTCCAGACCGAGCTCGACGGCCAGCGTCGCCAGCGTCTTCAGCTCGTCGTCGGGCCGGAACAGCTCCATGTCCACGCCCTGCACCATCATTGCGATCGCCTGATCCGGGATGTTCGGGAACACCTCCTTGCAGAAGCCGAAGAAGTCGAGATACGCGATGTACCCGAGGTTGAGGAACTCGAAGTGGTACTGCCAGTTCTGGTAGCACAGCTGGATCAGCCGGTCGAAGTTCTCCAGCAGCACCTCGCTGCCGTCCTTCGCCTTGCCGGACGTGATGTCCTCCATCGGCACCATGTCGGGCAGCTTCGCGAACTCCAGCCCGTCCATCTCGTCGATGGTGGTGCGCACCTTCTTGTGCCACTCCTCGAGCAGCCGCTCCCAGTTCTGGTAGTAGTACGCCGCCCGCTCCTCGAAATGCGGTACCCGCGCCTCGAACTCCTCCTCGGGCGCCGGGATCGGCGACATGTACAGGTAGCCCAGATGAATGCGGAACTCGATGCCGTTCGAGTTCGGGATCAACAGGTGCCGAGTGTTGTACTGGCCCAGGCACTTGACGGCGAACTCGCCACCGATGGTCTCGAACGGCTTGAACACCGTCGGCCAGTGCTGACTGTCGCAGAACCAGAACTTCTTGTCCTCGGCCTCCTTCAGGCTGTCCTGGAAGACCATGTTGTACGGGTACAGCTCCTGCCACCCCTGGGCGCCCTCGGGCGTCTCGAGGTCGAAGGGGCTGGGGAAGGACTTCATCGACATGGGATGTTCCTCAGGGTTCGTGGGATAGGGCGTGGGTCAGCGGTGAGGGTGGGGGCGAGCCATCGACTTGGTGATACCGGACATGACCAAGCCGGTTCGCGGCTTCGCCGGAGCGTCCGTGGGCGGGGTCGTCGACGCAGCGGACGCGGCGGGCTTCGACGACCAGACCGTCTCCGGGCGGGACTGCAGCAGCAGCAGGTTCTCGCCGTCGGGCAGGTCCGCGTCGAGGGCCCATTCGATGTCCTGCGGGCACCCGTAGTGCTTCTCGGCGCGCTTGGCGATCGTCGCCACCGCCCGCAGGTCGGCATCGGACATGCACCGGCACTCACGGCGCGGCGGATCCACCTCCCGCTCGACAAGACTGTGGGACTGGGCATCCGGGATCAGTTCGGCGTGCTTGGCGCCGACCGTCTCGGCCACCACGGTGAGCATCACCTTGTCCAGGACGATGTTGTCCGGGGTGACCAGACCGGAGACCACCATCTCCCCCACGCCGTAGGAGGCGTCGACGACGATCTTCGACCGGTCGCCGTTGGTGGGGTCGAGGGTCATCGCGACACCGGCGACCTTGGCGTTGACCATCTTCTGCACGGCGACCGCCATCGACAGGCCCTCGTTCGGGATGTTGTTCTTCAGGCGGTAGGTGATCGCGCGGCTCGTGTACAGCGACGCCCAGCACCGGCGGATGTGCTCGGCCACCGACTCGCGGTCGGTCAACCACAGGTAGGTGTCCTGCTGGCCGGCGAAGCTCGCGTCGGGCAGGTCCTCGGCCGTCGCGGAGGACCGCACCGCCACCGGAACCGGCTCGTCGAAATGCGACTGCAGGCGCTCGTAGGCCTCGATCGTCGACTGTCGCAGACGGTCCGGGACCGGTCGCGAGGTGATCGCGTCGCGGATCCGGGCCGAGACCGCGTCCACCTGCGCGACGTCGTCCGGGTCGAGATCCGCCAGCAGTCGCGCGATACCGTCGGCGATACCGGATTCGGCGACGAAGTCGTCGTACAGTGCGGTGGTGACCGCGAACCCGGGTGGGACCGGCATGCCGGCCTGAGTCATCGACACCAGCGATGCGCACTTGCCGCCGAGCAACTCGTGCCGCGGCGCGGTGTCGTCGTCGAAGAACTGGATGTAGGGACGCTCGTCCGCTCCGTCCCACCGAACCGGCACCGCGGCGGGCACCCGGAACGACAGGTTGTCGCCGAATGTGATCGCCTCGGGATCGACAAGCTCGAGGTCCGGGGCCAGCGTCAGCACCTGCTCCACCGCGATCCGCGCCTGCAGCTTGGCGAGCATGTTGCCGAGGCAGTAGTGGATGCCGAAGCCGAACGCCAGGTGCTCACGTGCGTTGCCGCGGGAGATGTCGAAGACCTCCGGGTCCTCGAAACGGGCGTCGTCCCGGTTCGCGGACCCCATCAACAGCAGCACGTTCGCGCCCTCGGGGATCGCGGTCCCGCCGATCTCGCTGTTCCGCAGCGCCTTCCGTCGCCACCCGACGATGGAGGGGCTGAACCGCAGCACCTCGTCGATGGCGGCGGGGATTCGCTTCGGGTCCGCCGCGAGCGCCTCCCACTGGTCGCGGTGTGTGAGCAGCAGGCGCAGCGTGTTGGAGATCAGCGTCGTCGTGGTCTCGTGGCCGGCGAACAGCAGGCTGTAGCAGACCGACGCGATCTCGTGATCGCTGATCGGATCTCCGTCCTGCTGCGCACGCACCAGGTCCGCGACCAGGCTGTCACCGCCGTCCGCGTGCGCCTGCGCCACGAGCCGCAAGCACTCCTGCCAGTACTCGACGAGGTTGTGCGCGTGCGGGATCTGCTCCTCGTCCGTCAGGTCGCCCCACGTCATCGCGGCCCGCGAGTCGGACCACCGCTTGAAGGTGTCCACCTTGCCCGTGTCCGCGCCGATCAGCGTCAGGATGGTGACGGTCGGCACCTCGTAGGCGAGGTCCCGCAGCAGGTCACCGCGCCCCTCCGGTCGTGCGAGCATCGCCCGCAACTGGGTGTCGACGTTGTCGCGGATGAACGGTTCGAGGGCCTTGTACCGGCGCGGGGTGAACGCCTTCGACACCACCTTGCGGATCCGGGTGTGCTCCGGGGGAATCCGCGCCGACAGACCGGAGTACGCGGTGAATCCGCCGTCCTCCATGATCTTTCGTGCCTGCGGCCCGCGCTCTCGGACAGGCGCCTGGGCGTTCTCACTGCTGAAGGTCTCCCAGTCGTCGAAGACCGCCTTGACGTCCTCGTACCGGGTGACCACCCAGCAGTCGATCCGCTCGTCGTACATCACCGGTTCGTCGGCGCGCAGCTGGGTGTAGGCGGGGAACGGGTCGGTCATCGAGAACGGCTCGTAGCCGTGGTGAGCGACGGGGCAACCGACGGCGGGCTCATGATCGGTCGGGGCAGACATGGGAACTCCTGGAATCGGGTCGGGTACGGCACGTTCGGTGGACGTGCCGAAAGTCATTGCAGGACAGCCTTTTCGATGGCACGTCACTGCGGGGAGAGGTCGATCGAGGCGATCCCAGCGAGGCTCACGCCATCGCTCGGGCCGGCTCGGCGTAGCGGTGCCTGGGTCAGGGCAGCGGTTGGTCGCAGGGCCTGGTCGGATCCGAGGCCGAACCAGCGCTGCACCGTCGCGAACCTGTGTGGGGTGAGCGCGACGCCGAACGCGTACACGTCACGGCCGGGCAGTCCGAAGCCGGCGACCGACCCGCCGCCGTGATGTCTCTCTCCATGCAAGCCTCCTTGTGATGACCACCACTGTGGCCTGAGGAGGGTCACTCACCAAGCAAATGATTCCGTTCAACGGAAGGTCCGAGCCAGAAGCTACGTATTGCCTGTTCAACAGACTGCGGCAGGCCACAGAAGAGCTTCTCGATGCGAGTCGCCGTGCCGCGCATCGACGGAAGGAATCGTGGAGTCTCGGCGAACCGCGCGCTCGGCAACACGATTCCGAGCGACGCGACGACGTCTCCCTGAGGGGCGTGCACCGGCACCGCGACCGAACACAGACCCAGCGCGATCTCCTCGTGCGTCTGCGCATAGCCGAGTTCGCGCACGGACTCGAGTTCGCGCGCCAGCCTGCGCGAATCGGTGATGGTGTAACGGGACCTCCGTTCGAGGACCGTCGAGAGGTAGGCCTGCCGGAACCAGTCGTCCTCGTGCGCGAGCAGGACCTTCCCGACCGCGGTGGGGTGCAGCGGCAGCCTGCCCCCGACCCGCGCGATCCGCGGCACCCGGCGGCTGCCGTAGATCCGGTCCACGTAGATGACTTCGGTGCCGCGCCGGACCGCGAAGTGGACGGTCTCGTGCGTCAGGTCGAACAGGTCCTGGAGCGGCGAGTGGACGATGTCGCGCAGCCGCCGGCCGGCATTCTGCCCGATCTCCCACAGCCGGATGCCCACCTGATAGCGCCCGTCCGGACCGCGCTGAAGTGCACCCCACTGCTCGAGCTCGGCGACGAGGCGGTGCACCGTGCTCAGCGGCAGTCCCGCAGTAGTCGCGATGTCGGTCAGCTGCAGCGGCCCCGGCGCGGATTCGAAGGTCCCGAGGATCGCCAGCACACGGGAGGTCGTGGTCCGCCCCGGCTCGCGTGGTTGTCCGGCCATTGTCACCTCTGTCCTGTCGACTGATCTCCGTCAGCCGTTCCGTCGGTATCCTGTCGCGGGTCGGGACCCGCCGACGACGGCGCCCCGGCAGATTGGCCGAGGCGCCCCGCGCGGAAGCCGTGGACCAGCGTCGGTAAGCAGACGACCCGCCTGGAGCCCGTGCACCAGGTCCATGGATCGTCGCGAGTCACGCTACGGCCTCGCGACCATGTGCATCGGTGGCGGGCAGGGCCTTGCTGCCGTCTTCGAGCGCCTGGCTGCAAGGAGGAACACCGAAGGCCCCCACTCGGTCGAGTGGGGGCCTTCGGCGGCAGTTCGACTACGCCGACTTGTCGCGACGCTCGCGTTCCGGCTTGCGCGGCACGATCGTCGGCAGCACGTTGTCGTTGACCGTCTCCGCTGTGACGACCACCTTGGCGACGTCGTCGCGGCTCGGGATGTCGTACATCACCGGCAGCAGGACCTCTTCCATGATGGCCCGCAGCCCACGGGCACCGGTGCCGCGCAGGATCGCCTGGTCGGCGATCGCCTCGAGCGCGTCGGAGGAGAACTCGAGTTCCACCCCGTCCATCTCGAACAGCCGCATGTACTGCTTGACCAGTGCGTTCTTCGGCTCCGACAGGATCTGGACCAGCGAGTCCTTGTCGAGGTTGGTCACCGAGGCCAGCACCGGCAGACGCCCGATGAACTCGGGGATCAGGCCGAACTTGATCAGGTCCTCCGGCATCACCTCGGCGAAGCGGTCCTGGGTGTCGAGCTCCGCCTTCGAGTGCACCTCGGCGCCGAATCCGATGCCGCGCTTGCCCACTCGGTCCGAGACGATCTTCTCGAGACCCGCGAACGCACCCGCCACGATGAACAGCACGTTGGTGGTGTCGATCTGGATGAACTCCTGGTGCGGGTGCTTGCGTCCGCCCTGCGGCGGCACGCTGGCCTGAGTGCCCTCGAGGATCTTCAGCAGCGCCTGCTGGACACCCTCGCCGGACACGTCCCGGGTGATCGACGGGTTCTCGCTCTTGCGGGCGATCTTGTCGACCTCGTCGATGTAGATGATGCCGGTCTCGGCGCGCTTGACGTCGTAGTCGGCGGCCTGGATCAGCTTGAGCAGGATGTTCTCGACGTCCTCGCCGACGTAGCCGGCCTCGGTCAGCGCCGTCGCATCGGCGATCGCGAACGGGACGTTGAGCATCTTCGCCAGCGTCTGCGCGAGGTACGTCTTGCCGCAGCCGGTGGGGCCCAACATCAGGATGTTCGACTTCGCCAGCTCGACGGTCTCGCCCCGCACCTCCCGGCCCTTGTCCCCGGCCTGGATGCGCTTGTAGTGGTTGTAGACCGCGACCGCGAGGGTCCGCTTGGCCGCGTCCTGGCCGATCACGTAGTTCTCGAGGAAGTCCCGGATCTCGGCCGGTTTGGGCAGCTCGTCGAGCTTGACCTCACTCGACTCGGCGAGCTCTTCCTCGATGATCTCGTTGCACAGGTCGATGCACTCGTCGCAGATGTACACACCCGGCCCCGCGATGAGCTTCTTCACTTGCTTCTGGCTCTTGCCACAGAAAGAGCATTTCAGCAGGTCGCCGCCGTCACCGATGCGTGCCATCTCGTCAGGTCCCTACTTCCTTCTCAGCTGCACTAGCTACGGAGCCCGCCGGACTCCGCGAGCGGACGGGTCTCGAATCCCGGACCCTCCGCGGGCGAATGCCCCTCATGTGACGGTACCCGCACTCCGGGAACCAGGTCACTTCTTGGCGGGGTTTCGCGCCGCCTGTCGCGGCGGCGCGCGGCCCGGACCCGTGACGGGTCCGGGCGGCGCGGACGACTACTTCTGTGCGGAAAGCTTCCGGTACTCGAGCACGTCGTCGATGATTCCGTACTCCTTGGCCTGCGCGGCCGTGAGGATCTTGTCGCGGTCGGTGTCCTTGCGGATCACCTCGGCGTCCTTGCCGGTGTGCCGGGCGAGGGTGTCCTCCATCAGGCGACGCATGCGCTCGATCTCGGCGGCCTGGATCTCGAGATCCGAGACCTGACCCTGGATTCCGCCGCTCGACGGCTGATGGATCAGCACGCGGGCGTTCGGCAGGGCCAGGCGCTTGCCGGGGGTACCGGCCGCCAGCAGCACCGCGGCCGCGGACGCCGCCTGGCCGAGGCAGACGGTGGTGATGTCGGCGCGCACGTACTGCATCGTGTCGTAGATCGCCATCAGCGAGGTGAACGAGCCACCGGGCGAGTTGATGTACATGGTGATGTCGCGGTCGGGATCGAGCGACTCGAGCACCAGCAGCTGCGCCATCACGTCGTTCGCGGAGGCGTCGTCAACCTGCACGCCGAGGAAGATGATGCGCTCCTCGAACAGCTTGTTGTACGGGTTGGACTCCTTGACGCCGTAGCTGGAGTGCTCGATGAACGACGGCAGGATGTAGCGGGACTGCGGCGCGGCCGGTGCCTGGCCGCCTAGAGCGCGGGGATCGAAGAGGTTGCTCATCAGTTCTCCAATGGATGAAGTGGACGCAGGACGGGGCGGGCCGGCTCAGTTGCCGGCGCCACCGGCCTCGCGTGCGCGGGAGACGACGTGGTCGACGAAGCCGTAGTCGAGGGCTTCCTGCGCCGTGAACCAGCGGTCACGATCCGAGTCGATGGTGATCTGCTCGAGCGTCTGACCGGTGTGCTCGGCGATCAGCTCGGCCATCTCGCGCTTGGTGTGCTTGAACTGCTCCGCCATGATCGCGATGTCGCTGGCCGAGCCGCCGATTCCGGCCGACGGCTGGTGCATCATGATCCGCGCGTGCGGCAGGGCGTAGCGCTTGCCCTTGGTGCCTGCCGAGAGCAGGAACTGCCCCATCGACGCGGCCAGGCCCATGCCGAAGGTCGCGATGTCGCACTCCGCGAACTGCATGGTGTCGAAGATGGCCATGCCGGCGGTGACCGAGCCGCCCGGCGAGTTGATGTACAGGGAGATGTCGCGCGTCGGGTCCTCCGCCGAGAGCAGCAGGATCTGGGCGCAGAGCTTGTTGGCGATGTCGTCGTCGACCTGGGTACCGAGGAAGATGATGCGCTCGCGCAGCAGGCGCTCGAACACCGAGTCGCTGAGGTTCAGGCCCGAAGTGGCCGAAGTCATGGCGGGACTCTGAAAAGTCCCCGGGTTCTGTGAAGTCACGGTACCTGCCTTCTCCATAACTGAAACGTTGGTTCTTGTCACTGACACTAACGAACAGGGACGGCCCCGGAGTCCCGGTGCCGTCCCTGTTCGCTGTAGGCGTGAAACCTAGCTCTCGTCGGACTCCGCGGCCTCGGCCGAGTCGTCGGCCTTGCCGTTGCCGAACATCTCGGCGGTGTCGACGGTCTCGCCGGCGGTGTCGGTCACGGTGAACTTCTCGACGACCGAGGCCAGCGCCTTGCCGCGACGGACGTCGGCGAACACCGCGCCGAGCTGACCGGCCTGCTGGACCTGCTGGATGAACTGGTCGGGCGAGATGCCGTAGCGCTGCGCCTGGAAGATGATCCGCTCGGTCAGCTCCTGCTGGTCGACCTGCGTGCCCTCGGCCTCGGCGATCGCGTCGAGCAGCAGCTGGGTCTTGACGCTGCGCTCGGCGGCGTCGGTGGTGTCCTTGTTGAACTCCTCGCGGCTGCTGCCCTGCTCCTCGAGCAGCTTGTCGAGGGCGGCCTCGTCGTGGTCCAGGCCGTGCACGGCGTCGTGCAGTGCGGCGTCGACCTCGGCCTTGACGATGGCCTCGGGCAGCGGGACCTCGACGGTCTCGAGCAGGGTCTCGAGGACCTTGTCGCGGATCTGACCGGCCTGCTCGACCTTGCGGACGCGACCGACACGCTCGGTCAGGTCTGCCTTGAGCTCCTCGAGGGTGTCGAACTCGCTCGCCAGCTGGGCGAACTCGTCGTCGGCCTCGGGCAGCTCGCGCTCCTTGACGGTGCCGACGGTGACCGTGACGACGGCCTCCTTGCCGGCGTGCTCACCGGCGACCAGCGTGGAGGTGAACTCCTTGGACTCGCCGGCCTTCAGACCGATGAGCGCCTCGTCGAGGCCCTGGATCAGCTGACCCGAACCCACCTCGTGGGACAGGCCGCTCGCGGTGGCCTCCGGGACGGCCTCGCCGTCGACGGTCGCCGCGAGGTCGATGGAGACGAAGTCGCCGTCCTGCACGCCCCGCTCGACACCGGTGAGGGTGCCGAAACGCTGACGCAGCGAGAGCAGCTGCTCGTCGACGGCCTCGTCGGTGATCTCGACCGGGTCGACGGTGACGGTGAGCGCGCTGTAGTCGGGCAGCTCGATCTCGGGGCGGACGTCCACCTCGGCGGTGAAGGTCAGCTGCTCGCCGTCCTCCAGCTTGGTGATCTCGATCTCGGGCTGGCCGATGACCTTGACCTGGCCGGCCTCGACAGCCTCGGAGTAGCGCGAGGGCAGTGCGTCGTTGACGACCTGCTCCAGCACGGCACCACGGCCGACGCGGGCCTCGAGCAGCTTGGCCGGAGCCTTGCCGGGACGGAAGCCGGGGAGACGGATCTGCTGCGCGAGGGCCTTGTATGCCTTGTCGAAGTCAGGCTTGAGCTCCGCGAAGGGCACCTCGACGTTGATACGGACCCGTGTCGGGCTCAGCTGCTCGACGGTGCTCTTCACGGACATGCTCCTTCGTGTGGTCTTACTAGTTGCCATGCGGCACTGATCTTCAGCACCGCACATGTTGCGTCGTTGTTCCTGGTCGGGGTGACAGGATTTGAACCTGCGACCCTCCGCTCCCAAAGCGGATGCGCTACCAAGCTGCGCTACACCCCGTTAGGTCCGCGAGGCTCCGGCGACCGCGATCTTGCGCTGCGGCGACGACTCCGGAACGAATCCTACGGGCACCCGATTGGCGATGACAAAGCGAGGTTATGTACAGTCTGACTCGCAGACGACATCAGTGGCGATCCCAGGTTGTCGTATGCGCGGGGATGTAGCTTAGTGGTAAAGCCTCTGCCTTCCAAGCAGATGATGCGGGTTCGATTCCCGTCATCCCCTCCATAGGGTGTTCACCCATCAGCGCTCGCATCGTTCACCTATTGGACCCGCGGGCGGTTTCCGAAGGCCGATTCCCCCTCGACTGGGCCGATTCGGCGCATCTCTGACCTGATTGCGGTCTGATTCTCATTCAGACTGAGTCGAGCGTCGCTCCCGAAGCGCTACGGACGGCCAATTCCGCGCTGTTGCCGAGGTCGAGCCCCGGAATCCAGTGGATTTCGCTACCGGGGCAGGATCGCTGTGCGCCGGATCCGGCGGCCGCCGAGGACTCCTCATGCCGCACGGAGGCGAAGTGACGCCGCCGCCGAATTTCGGTTGGCACCCCTTGCAAGAATTCAGATCGCATCGGGCTGGGTGCCGCTTTGCGCTCTGACCCCTCGGTGGCGGGCAAAGCCGGCAGTCGCGCCGAGCACGACGACCACCACTCCGATCACCACGGTGAAGACCGTCGGGGTCGGGTTGAAGTTCCTCCACGATGCGATAGCCATACCCGCCCCGATGCTCAGGGCTGCTCCCACCGGAAGAAGTACGGAGAGCCACCGAACCGTCGACGATGCCTGTGGATCGTGACGAAGCGCGATCCACACAAACAGCAGGGCGCACAGATAAGCAAAGACGCCTGACGACGCATACAAGGGCAGGACGAATGGCCCCAGATCGATGGTCGGACGACCCGAGAACCCTGCGAAGACAGCGAGCAGGATCACCGCCAGGCCAGCCGAAATACCGAGAAGGGCAGCGGGAACGACTAGCCCCAGCCGCAAAGCGCGACCGCACAGTCCCCGCTCGTCCGCCCACTGCCGGAGGGTCTGCGAGCTGTCATCCCCCAGGACCGCTGTCGCGTCGTGGCCGTCCTGGCGCGCGCCTCCGATTTCCGCTTCCAGTTCGGAGAGCAGCGCCTTTCGGTCCGGGCCACGGACGCCGGCGCGTCGCCAGAGGCGGTTCGCTCCCCTGAGGGATTCCTGGAGCTCACTGTTGCCGACCTGCGTGATTGTGGTGTTCATGCGACGCCCGTTCCGTTGTTGGTAGCTCGGTCTGGTGACTGCAGTAGTGAGGTGACGCTGGTGGAGACTGCGAGCCACTCCGACGTGCCGCTTGCAAGCGCATCCACGCCGATCTCGCTGAGCGAGTAGTACTTCCGCGGCGGCCCTGACGGGGACGGCCGTTTCTCGGAAACCACGAGGCCGGCCTTCTCCAAGCGAGCCAGCAACGGGTAGGCCGATCCTCCAGAGACGAGCAAGTCTTGCTCGGCAAGTCGCTCCGTCAGTTCGTAGCCGTACACCGGCCGCTCTCTCAGCAGTGCCAGCAGGCAAAGGTCCAGCACGCCTCGAAGTACTAGGCTTCGTCTCTCCACAGCACTCATGCTTAACAAGCTAGCGACAGCTAGCTTGTTAAGCAAGAGACTCGGGGTGGCATTTCCTCAGGGGTACGGGATTGCGGGGACTGGTCCGCCCGGTCAAGCCGGCCAATCCCCATGGCACACCGCATCTCCCGCCCTGGGTGAAACACTTCCAGTCCATCCGTGGAAGCCCTCGCCGCTCCGGATACCGGCCGTCCGAGAAGTTCTCCGCCACAGCGCAATCGGCCGGCACATGGGTCAGCCATGTCGACTGCAGGCGCGGCATCGTCAACTTCGGCAACGAACGCGCGAACTCGAACGAGGCTACGAGCGTGGCGGCGTGGTCGAGGATCGGCTCCTCAACAGACCACCGTGACGGCGGATCGCCAACGCTGGTGGCCGCCAACATCACTGCGCTCAACAGCGACTGCCGGGCAGGGAATTGGACCCGGCTGGTGCTCTGAACGATCTCGTCCTGTGGCGAATCGCTGCAGCTACCTCCAGATGGTCACGTGGTCGAGCCACGACGTCATGAGGCTTCCCCCTGCGCTCGCCACCTGAACCTGCCGAGGATCGGCGCCGTCCGGCAGCGGAAGCGACCACATGATCGTCCCGTCGCTCGCCCGGATCGCATGTGTGCCGGTGTAGTCGCCGAACACGAAGTACTCGCCGTCGGTGACTCCGCCTCGCACCCAGTACGCGTCTTCCCACGGTGTTTGCCACATCTGCTCGCCCGTCGCCACGTCGAGGCCCGCGATGGTTTTCGAGTCCGGCGAGGTGACCAGTGCGGTGCTTCCGACGAGTGCGGCCAGGGCACTGGCCCTGCCGGCCCCCCATCCGTCCTGCACCAGCGCTGGGCTCCGCCACAGTTCTTCGCCTGTCACAGGGTCGTAGGCGCCGTCGCCCAAGAACATCGGCGCCGACTCCGAGGTCTTACTGGGGTACATCTGCGCGCCGGACGCGGGGATGGGGATCGCGCGGACAGGTGAGCCGTCGGCCGCGAGGAGGTCCTGCGTGCCGACCGTCCCCGACCGGGAGCCGCGACTGACGAGAAACAGGCCATCCCCGACCGGTTGGAGCGAGTCGCCCTCGAAGGTGAACCGTTCGGCCCCGGAGTCGAGATCGAAGACGGTGAAGTGGTACTGCGGATCCCCCGGGCCCCGCACCTGGCCGATGATCGTGCCGGTGTCAGGAACCGCGTAAATCCAGGCGGCGTCGCCGAGGGTGTCGAAGGTGCGCCGGAAATGCGCCGTGAGGTCGGTGACGGTTCCGCTGGTGAGCACCGATGTCGTGGCTCCGCCGTCGGTCGTCGAACCCGACAGGTAGACGGTGTCGCCGCTGAATTGTGCGCCGTTGAGGTCGAAGTCGGTGCCGAGTTCGGCCAGCAGGGTCCCGGATGCGGTGTCCACGAAGGCTATCCGACGGTCCTCCCAGCACGCAATGACCGGTCCCTCCACCGTCGGACTGCACTGAGTGACGTGGCCGACCCGCGTCTTCCACTTCGGGGATCCGTCTGTCGGGTTGACGCCGACGAGTGTGACGGCACCGACCGGACGACCGGACTCCCCCGCTGCTTCGGGGAGGGGCAGGGCGGTGGCGGCGATGACGAGGTCGCCGCCGTCGAGAACTCCGCCGTAGCCGTAGTAGGCGCCGAGCTGATACGGCATCGCCAGCAGGACCTCACCGGTGTTGTCGGTGAGCCGTCCGACGTCGAGCGTCCACGCGAGCTGCGGCGCGGTGCCGAGTGCGGTGGTGACGACGGAACGCTCGGAGCCGGCGGGCGGTTCACCGCCGGTCGGGGAACGCTCCGCGCGAAGGAGTGTCACGAGCGCCCCGACCCCGACCACGATTACCAATCCGAGTACGACGAGCTTCCAGGGGTCCCTCACACCTGCGCGCATCGCCACACGCTAACCGACCTGGCCCGACATGTTCGGAAGAGAGACAATCGTCATCCTCATCGTGCAAAGCCGTACGATCGTCGACTCAGTGGACCTCGGGGCTGCTCGCGGCAGCAACGTCGGCGTTCCCCTTCCCTTCCAGCGTTGGTTCGTCGAATTCCGGTTGCGGCGCCACAGGATTCGGAAAGACGAACCTGCGCATAGCCCACCAGCGGAACACCGTCGCGAGGAGGGTGCCGACGATGGTGGCACTGACGAAGTCGGCCAGGTTCTCCGCGATGAGCGACACGTGCGGTGTCTGGAGAGCGAACACATACCGTGACACCACCAACGGCAGCTGGTTGATCACCAGACCGACACCGGCGACCACGAAGAACAGAGCTGCCTCGTGCCGACGCTCCCTACCGCCGCGAGCAGTGAAGGCCCACTCGCGGTTGAGCACGTAGGACAGCACGGTGGCCAGCAGCACCGCGACGACATTGGCGGTTACCGGCTTGCCATCGAGGACCGTCCACTTCAAACCGAAGAACAGCACCGACGTGACGACGAACGCGATCGATCCCACGGTCAAGAACTTCAACAGCTCCGCGTTGCGCACGAACACCGCCAACAGCCGATTCGGCATCCGCGCGGTGACAAACCGAGTGAGGAACACCGAGACAGGCTACAGACGGAAGGGGCTGCTGCACGCTCGGTCACGCAGACACGGTCGCGCCCTAGGGGACCTGGATTGTGCCGAACCCCGGGTTGACCACGATCCGGTACCCGCCGGGGGGAGTTCCGAACGCGACGACGTCGGCGGTCGCGACGACCGTGCCTCCACCGGTGTCAGCCGTTTCAGGCGTGTACCGGCACCACGGATCCCGAGGGAAGGGCTGGGTGTAGTCGACCTCCACACGATGGAGAACAGTGGTGCCGGCGGTCGCGGTGGTCAGGTTTCGCCAGTTCACCCACACGTCGACACACTCCATGGAGCCGGCCGAGACCCGAGCTGAGTGCTCCGCTGTGAATGTCACCATTCCGGGTGCACCAGGCGTGGCCGACGGGATGATCGTCGACAACGGCGACAGGCCCCAGCACTCGAGCAGACTGAAAGAGCATCCCGCGACGAACCTCACAGGAATCTGGAACATCGTTGTCGTCCCGGTTGGCCCCGCCGACGGATTCACCGTCGCTTCGGCGGATGGGCAGAGGGCGAGGGCAAGGGGAACTGTCACGGCCGCAGCGGACAGGGCGGCGAACGAACGACGGCTTGCTCCACGGTGCACGGCGTGATCCTCCTGTGTTGGATCTTCCCAGCCCTTTGCTGCACGTCAGCGTACTTCTCGGTGCACGTCACCGTGCCCAGATCTGTGTGATCAGGAGCCCGCACATTGTGTGATTGCCAACCGGTCAACCTATCCAATCCTCCTGCAGCCCATGATGAACCACCGTTGGTGAACACCTCCTGGTCTTCCACGTAACGACCGTCCAGTACGGCGCGATGAACTGTGCATGGCGAAGGTGAGAGCTGCGATCACGGTGGGACTTGTCGGTGCGCTCGTGTTGCTCGGCGGCGGCGTGGCGAATGCGAGCCCGCCGGGGTTCGACCCGCTGGGTGGTCTACCCTTGCCGGTCGCCGACTTCCTTCGCGCCGTCCTGGCACCAGTCGTGCAGTTGGCCGTGGACGCATGGAACTTCTTCGGCGCGCTTTTGTCCTAGCTCGCGTACGCCTTGCCGGCGGAGCCGAGTACTGACTCAGGTGCCTTGCCGCCGTTGAAACATCACTAGGTATCGATCAATTCAGGGGGGAATGGAATGGCCATAGCTGGCCGACGGGTACTTGTGTTGTCCGCGCTGGCGTTGGGAATGGAGATCGCAGTGGCGCCGGCCGCAGGGGCGAATCCCCCGCCCGCGCCGCCGCCGCTGTCTGCGGGGTCTTCAGCGCCTACGCTGCCGATCTTGCCTGGGGGCCTCACGCAGGGGGTGCTCACCGCCGCATTCGACGCCGGGATGCCGGTCGTCGAGGCTACGGGAACCCAAAAGCCGCCGTGGTACTCGAATCCGACGGTCTTCTACCGCGTGGTCACCGACCGCAACGCGTTGTCGACGCCGTCCCCCAAGTTCGTCGTCACCGGTCAGCGGCCTCCAGAAACGTTCGGGGTTCTCCCGACCGGGGTCGCTGGGCCGATCGCCACCTGGGATCCTCGCGGAACCGACCCGAACGTTCAATGGGCATTCGCGACTGCACCGACGTTGTGCGCAGCGAACTGCGCCGGGGTTGCGTACTTCAGGTACTGAGACGAGCCGGCCTTACCCCCAGTGACCAGATCGCAGTGCGGTGTCGGTGCGCCGTCGGCCCCCATGGACGCTTTCCGACCGATCAGGCCGCGCTGAAATGTCTCTGTCTCGCCCCCCTGGCACTGGACCGACCGGGAAGTCAGAGCACGATGGGCAACGAGGTGGAGGCCGGGGCTGAACGCGTTCGCGACCACGTTCGAGGGCCGGATCACCCCGAGCGAGACCGGATCAACCGGAAATCTGACACTCCCGCCGTTGCGGGGCAGTGATGCCCCGAACGCGGAGTGCGCCGCCGACTGTGTCAACGGCGCACTCCGTTGCGAGCTGGTGCCTGTCAGGAGGAACCGAACAGGTTACCGAGGCTGCCGAAACCGCCGCCGCCGTTGCCGGGGTTGGTCGCGCCGGGCACGATCAGCGTCTGCGGCGCCGCAGACGAGCTGGTGAACCCCGCGGCACCGGTGAACTCCGCGGTGACGTTGTAGGTGCCGGAGTTGGCGAACGTCGTCGGGAGGGTCGCGACACCGTCGACCACGTCGACCGGTCCACCGATCAGCGCGTCACCGATCTTGAACTGCACCTTGCCCTTGGCGTTGGCCGGGTCGACCGTCGCCTCGAGAACCACCGGCACGTTCTTCTCGACCGTGCCGAGCGGGGCCAACGTGGTCGTGGCGTCCAAGTCCGCCGGAGCGGGCGTGGTGACGCTGACCGGGAAGGCCAGCGACGTGGACGGGGCGAATCCCGTTGTGCCGGTGAACTTCGCAACAATCTTGTGGGTACCGGCGCTGGTGAAGGTGTACGGCGCGACTGCGACGCCGTCGGTGCCGACCATGCCCGGAATGGGGGCACCGTCGTCGACTACGAAGTTCACTGTGCCGCCGCTGCCCGCGGGATCGACCTTCGCGGTCAGGTTGACGTCCTGGCCCACCTTGGCGTTGTTCGGCGCGGTCACCGTCGTGGTGGTCGTCGCGTCCGGGGGTGCGTCCGTGGTCACCGTGACGACCTTGGCGGCCGAGGTGGACGCCAGGAAGCCGGTGGTGCCGGAGTACTCGGCGGTGATCGAGTGGTCGCCGTCGGTGGTGAAGGTCGGCGAGATCGACGCGCTGCCGCCCGCGACGGTGACCGGGTCACCGAGCAGGGTGCCGCCGTCCTTGAACTGCGCGGTGCCGCCGTTGGCGCCGGGAGCGACGTTGGCGGTCAACGTGACCGGGGTGCCGTTCTTGACGGCTGCGGGTCCGACGATCGTCGTCGTGGTCGCCTTGTCTGCCTCGACGATCCTCGTCGTCGCCAGCGCGCCGGCACCCGAGTTGAGGGGCGCGCTTGCGCCGTCACGCGGGGTGCACTGGGTGGGGGCCCACGCGGTGACGAACAGGGCCGTGGCCTTCGGCAGGAACGTCAGGAAGTTCGCATCGTTCGCCCACTGGCCTGCAGCGCCGGCGGTGCGCAGCTTGATGTCGACGTTGCCGGACGCGCCCGCCCGCAGTCGCGCCTTGACCTGGGGCAGCTGGAAGGTGGTGTTCGTGCCGGACACCGCCTTCGCGACGATGCCTCCCTCGGAGTTCTTGCTGGAATTGGGACCGTTTCCGATGGTGGCGTTGTTTCCCGAGAGACGAATGATGGTCCCGTTCGGGTCGACGTTCCCGTTCTCGTTGACTCGCAATATATTCGGCGTAACGCCGCTGAGCCCGGAGCCCGTACCGGGCACGATGTCGGCACCGAGGAACTCCGCGTTCTGCGGAATGGCGACGTCGATCTTGATCCGCGAGACGTTCTGCACGCTCGCCGCCGACACCGAGTTCGGGAAGGTGATCGGTGGCGGCGTGATGGAAACATCGAACTGGTCGCCGGCGTTCACCTCGCCCGGGGCATCGACTGTGACCGAGGAGGGCTGCGCCTCTACGGTCGGTCCGGCAACGGCGGACGGCGTGGCCAGGCAGGCGGCCGTGAAGCTCGTTGTGGTGGGCTGGGCCTGGGCGGGGATGCCGCCGAGCAGGGTGACGCCGACGACCACCCCGACCGTGACCGGGGTGGCTAGCCGGCGAATTCTCTTGTTCTGCATGAATTCTCCTACGAATGAGGGAAAGTCTGGGGCCCGACCGGTCCCGGGGCCTGCGCTCGTCACGCCCCGGGGACCGGTCGCGGTGAGGGGGTGGTCAGCTAGCGAACAGGCTCGCGAGTGAACCGGTTCCGACTCCGCCAGGCGTGCCGGCCGCGGTCACGTTGACCACGGTGGGGCCGGAGACGGAGTCCTTGAACGCGTCACCACCGACGAAGTTGGCGGTGACGCCGTAGGTCCCGGCCGTATCGAAGGTGTGCGCCAGGGTGGCGACACCGTCGATGACGGGCACGGGGGCGCCGATGGCGGTGGTGCCGGTCTTGAACTGGACGGTGCCGTTGGCACCGGCAGGTGCGACGGTGGCCTTGAAGGTCATGGCCTGCCCGACGACGGCGTCGCCGGAGACCGCCAGTGCGGTGGTGGTGGCCTCGCGGGTGTCCGGCGCATTGACCGTCACGTCGAACTCGGTCGAGGTGGATCCGGTGAAGCCCTGGGTACCGGTGAACTCGGCGACGACCTTGGCCGTGCCGGGGGCGGTGAAGGTGTGCTGCAGGATCGCGACTCCGTCGCCGGTGCCGACCGGCACGGAGCCGACCTCGACGCCGTCAACGCGGAACTTCACGTCACCACCGGTCGGAATCGGACCGACGGTCGCGGACAGGTTCACCGGCGTGCCGACGGTCGCGGTGACCGGCTCGAGCACGGTGGTGGTGGTACCGAAGTCGGCGTCCTTGACGGTCAACTCGGCGGGTGCGGAATTGGAGGCGTTGTAGCCACCGGTGCCGACGAAGTTCGCGGTGACGCTGTGACTGCCCGCCTCGACGAACCTCCGGGTCACGCTCGCCTGACCGTTCACCACGTTCATCGGGCCGTCGATGTTCGCTCCGCCGTCCTTGAACTGCACCTGACCGGTCGCCGCCGACGGATCCACCGACGCGGTAAAGGTGACGTCCTCACCGACCACGGCGGTGGCCGGAGCGGTCAGCGTGGTGGTGGTGTCCGCGGTGACGTCGACCGTCTGCGCGGCCGACACCGAGTCGTGGAAGCCCGCACCCGCGGTGAATACCGCCGAGATGTTGTGCGCACCGACCGTGTCGAAGGTGTGCGGCAGGGTCGCCACACCACCCGACACCGTCACCGGACCCCCGATGTTCGTGCCACCGTCCTTGAACTGCACCGTGCCGACCGAGTTGGCCGGGCCGACGTTCGCCGTCAGCGACACCGAATCACCGGTCTTGGCGGTCGCCGGGATCTGCAGACCGGTGGTGGTATCCACGGCGGGGTCGACGACGTCGATCTGCACGCCGCTGGCGCCTTGCGAGCCGGAGTAGGAGTAGACGTCGAACCCGACGCCGGTGTTGTAGCGACCAAGGGCGAAGTCCGCCGGGACCTTGTAGCTCACCGTGTAGCGGATCGGGTTGCCGACCACGAAGCCGCCGCCCAGGACACTGCAGCCGGAGTTGCACTGGACCCTCACACCGTCCGCTTCGACGTTCGTGATCTTGAACCCGTAGTTGACGCTCGCGCTGGCCTCGACGTACTTGAAGCCGGGCGGGACGAGGCTCTTCCACGTGGTGATGTAACGAGCGACGCCGCTGGGCTTCGCGATGTCGTACTGGAACGAGACCGTGTCACCCGGGTGGACGACGTTGGAACCGACGACATTCGCGCTGAAGGTGAGGTTGGCGGCGGTCCCCGAGATCTGAGAGACCGGCGGGTCATCAGCGAGAGCCGTCCCGGTACCTGCGAAGAGCAGGCCCACGGCGGCGGTTGCCGCGAAGAAGGGTGTCGCAAGGCGACGGGACATGGACAGAAACACAGTTACCTCCAGGCAAAACCATCAAGGCGGGTGACGCCAATGACCTGCATCACATTGCTGGGCCGCAGCGTAGCCGTTACGAACCCATTTTGACAATGACATTTTCAACTTCGAGTATGAGATTTGCACTCGGGAGCTCCGAGCAGTCCGGGTGGTCAGCCTTGCGAATCACGGGCCCGACCCCGCGGACCGGCAATTTCGCCACAACCATGAGGACTGACAAGGTGACTTCCGCAGACAAAGAGGCCGTCAACCCCATCGCCACCGCCGCCGTCGATCGACTGTTGGGCCGGCAGCGCGACGAATACCTCACGGAGGCACAACGACTCATCCGCGCCTGCAGCAGCCTCATCGCCGAAACCGGTCACGTGGACCGCCCTGTCGCCGCAATCCTCGAGAGAGCGGGTCTCGCAACCCGCGCGTTCTACCGGCTCTTCAACTCGAAGGAAGAGCTGATCATCGCCGTCCTACAAGATGGCACCACCACGAAAACCAGCTACGTCATCGAACAGATGTCATCGGCGAGCGCACCGATCGAACGTGTCGACGCATGGGTTCGGGCTGTCGTGGCCCCCCGTGGCCCCCTATACCCAGGACCCACTACTCGGGTATCGAGCAATCCTGCTCCACACGTACCGATGGGAGACGATGTTCCCCACCGAACTCGCAGCGATGCGCGAGCAACTCCTGCAGCCACTCGTTCAGGCAATCGCCGATCTCCGCGGCGAGGACGACACGAAACCCGCGCAGGCCGCGGCCGAGATCATTTTCGACTCGTTCTTCGGCGTCGCCTGCCGCGCAGAAGCACAAAAGCGACTCGTCGACCCCAACGAGGTCGCTGGGCTCACCGAGATGGCCACACTCATCGCCACCTCATTCAGGGCCACGGATTGAACCGCTGGTCACCTCGGGAGCACTCTTCAGTTCGATCAGCGCTCGAGCTCGCGAGTGCCCTTGATCCATCCGGTCGATCAGTCCCATGTCCGTGTAGGCACCCCGCCCGCTGCTCTGCGGCATGGGCGCCCCGGCCAACCTGCAGGTTTGATTGACCGCCCGAGGCTTGGCGCCGTTCACGGACAGGTGAACGGCGTCCGGATTCGACGACAGTCCCGCACTGCACGGCTACTGGCCGATTGTTCGCGTCGCCTCACGGGACTGGCGGGCCCGACGAACGTCCGGTACCCTCTGTCGAGGCCGAGTGAAAATGTCGTTTTCACGGAGAGTGGCGCCACGGCGTGACTGTCAGGCCTGGTCGACGGTTCGCCCTGGCTCCCGGTTCCCTCGGACCGGAAGCCAGGGCGAACGCGTGTCCGTTGCCGAGGCATTTGGATCCCCAAACGTCGCATCCAGATTTGTGTGATCTGGAGCCCCCTCAGGGGTGATCACCGACTGGTCGACCAATCCAATCCGCATGCGGCGCAGAACGTACCGACATTGGTGGACACCCCCCTCTCTACCCACCCCCCTCCCACCCAAATCTCGCGAATAAAACTGTTAGACAGCATGATTGGACGGAGCAAACCATATCCCCACGGGGTGAGCAGTGAGTCCATCTGGACACGGACCCGGCATTCTCGAGCAGCAAGATCGGCAGCCTGGGGAACGTCACGGCAGTTCGACAAGCGGGTCGGTGCCATCGCGACGGCCGCGCAGACCGACGGCCTCCGGCGCGATCACGCGACCCTCGTCCGAGCGGGTCCGCTCGCCCACGGCCAAGCGGACTTCGCCATGGCCATCTGAACCTCGATAGCTGGGACAACCCGCGTGTTGTCCCAGCAAGACGGTCCCTCCACTCCGGATCAGAGCTGTCGATTCCACTTCTGCTCGGTAACCCAGGCTGCGATCTGAGTCCGCGAGGTGAACCCGAGCTTGGTCAGGATGTGCTCGACGTGGCCCTGGGCAGTCCGCGGTGAGATCACCAACATGGACGCGATCACCTTGTTCGAATGGCCGGCGGCGACGAGGTTTGCCACCTCGGTTTCGCGGCGAGTCAACACGGTTGCGGCTGATCTTGTCGGGGGCTTGTCGGCGCGGTGGTTTCCCAGTGCGTAGGCGACAGCATCGTCGATGCTCATGGCGGCACCGGTGCGAAATGCCTCGCTGTAGGCCTGATTCCCAAGTGCATCCCGGGTGACGGCCTCACATTCGTCGTGGTTCCCGAGCAGGTGCGGTTGGGTCACCGAAACGCTCCCGAGCGTCTGCGAGATTCTCTCGGAAGCACCCATCAGGACAGCGGCACGCGTCGGCTTGTGTTCGCGTATCGCGGTCCAGGCCAACGTCTCCAGGCACCAGCCAGCCACGAACGGGACTCTGACCTTTCCGATCAGCCGCAACGTCTGTTCCATCAGGGCTGCGGCCCGATCGGCCTCTCCCGCCTGGAAGGCTGTCAGCCCGAGGGCGCACAACGAGTACGCGCGGTAGTAGGACTCACCTCGAGGGGTGGTGATCGCCAGAACCTGCTTGTGGCAGGCATCGGCCGTCTCCTCGTCCCCCAACAGTCCGCTCGCGAGCGCGAGGCCGAGGAGACCGCCTATCTGTCGGGCAGTTCGGGACACGCTTCGACTCGGCCCGGACTCGGCCGTGAACGGTGGACCTGCATTTGTGAGAGCAGCCCGGTACCACTCGACCGCACCAGCGAGATCTCCGCCGAACAAGGCCAGATGCCCTCTCGCAAAGTTCGCGACCTCGAGCGACTCCGCGTCTCCCAGCTGTGCTGCGAGCTCGAGGCACAGCGCGACCCGTGCCGCAGCCTCGCCGAGTTGACCCTGTAGTCCCGCCAACACGCTGTCGCCGTACAGCGAGTTCAGACGTTCCTCGGCCCGCGCGGTGCCGGAGCTTGCCAGGGCGCGGCCCAGCCAATGCCTGGCCTCCGACAACAGGCCCCGGCACGTCCAGAACTCGAACATTGCATTGACGATGCGCACGTTGACATCTGGATCGGTGTCGACGATCGGCTCGGTCAGACTGAACGCCATCGCACCCCTCAGGTTCGGCTGTTCCCGATCGAGTCTGGCAATCCAGTTCGCCTGGTGAGGGCCAATCCACTCGGACTGCGCACGCAGCACCAGTCGTTCGTACCACTCGAGGTGACGCCGCTGGGCCCGGTCGTAGTCGCCGGATTCACGCAACTTCTCCCGGCCGTAGTCGCGGATCATCTCGACCATGCCGAAGCGCACGACCGCCCCGGCCTGCTCACGGACCAGGACCGACTTGTCCACGAGCGAGCCCACCGCGTCGAGAAGGTCATCGGCGACCAGCTCCTCGGGGCAGATGCCCTCGGCCGCATCCAGCTCGAAGCCGCCCACGAACAGTGACAACCAGGCCCACAGCTTCTGTTCCCGGGCCTCGCACAGCTCGTAGCTCCAGTCCACACACGACCGCAACGTCTGTTGCCGGGTCGGTGCAACCCGGGAACCGACGGTCAACAGCCGGTATCGGTCGGTCAGGCGCTGCAGGATCTGCTCGGCGGACATCGCCCGGATCCGCACCGCCGCCAACTCGATCGCCAACGGCAGCCCGTCCAACCTGTCGCAGATGCCCGCCACTGCAGCGCAATTGGCCTCGGTGAGCGCAAAATCCGCCTGCCGGTCAGCGGCCCGTTCGACGAACAGCGCCACCGACTCGTACCCGGGCATCGCCTCCAGCGACGGGGCTGGTCGCGACCCCGGAACCGTCAGCGCGGGCACCCTCAACACCCGTTCCCCGTCCACCCCGAGAAGCTCGCGGCTCGTGGCCAAGATTCGCAGGTCCGGACATGATCGCAGCAGTGCCTGCGCCAACTCCGCGACAGCACCCACCAAGTGCTCGCAATTGTCCAGCACCACCAACGTCTGCCTGGTGGAGAGGTAGTCGATCAGCACACGAGACACGGGGCGGCCCGACTGATCCGGCAGCCCGAGTGCAGCGGCAACAGTCTCCGCCAACAAGGCAGAATCGTGCAGATCGCCGAGCGCGACAAACCACACCCCGTCGGCGAAACCCCGCCGCGAATCCTTCGCAACCCGCAACGCCAACCGGGTCTTACCGGCACCACCGATGCCAGCCAACGTCACCAACCGCGTGGTCGCCAGCAACCTCCTCGTCTCGGCAATCTCCCGGCGCCGACCGATGAAACTGGTCAACTCCAGCGGCAGATTTCCAAGCTTGTCCTTGACAGAGATCGTCATCGAGCGTCCCTCAGTTCGCGACTTCCTGTGATGACGCTATACCCGAAATGTTGGGAAGCCCATCGTGGCCATGACCCTGCAGTCTTCAGTTGTCCACCAGCTCGTAGGCAGCCGGTCGCGAGTCCCATTTCGCCACCGTTCGCGCATTGGCAGTCCGCCGATCCCCTCCCCCTCGGAGCGCTCGGCCGGCGAGCGGTTGTCTGCCGCAGGTCGATTCACGCGGCTTCCGACGCGCCCACCGATTCTGGTCAGAACGTTGCCCGATCCCAGAAGTACGTATGCCGAGTGGAACGGCAGGCTCCGGAACAGGACCTCGTGCATTTTGTTGAGCGCTAAGGTAAATTGGTGGGTGCGGGCACCCCCGCCTCCCCAACCGAAAGTGAGCACGCAATGACCGAGGTCTCGGCTCAGCACCCGTACAGCCCCGCGACCGTCGCAGGCGGGCTGGCGTTCGTCTCCGGCGCATTGTCCATCGACGCCGAGGGCGCGGCCGTGCCCGGTCGCATGGCTGCCCTCGACGCCGCCGTGGACCGCATGTGCGAGCGCCTCGCGACCGTCGGCGGCGAACTGCAGGACGTCGTCAAGCTGACCTACTACGTCACCGACCTGACCCTGCGTGAGGAGGCCAACCGGCAGTTCGAGCGGATCTTCGCCGAGCCCCGCCCCGCCCGGACGTTCCTCGAGGTCAGCAGCCTGCCGTACGGCGCATCGGCGGAGATCGACGCGGTTGCGCGCGTAGCAGGCACGGGCAACTAGCCCGGACGCGTAATCTGATGAAAATCTTGGCACTCAATTGTCAGGTATGCCCCGGATGACGAGGAGTTCGCGTGGCACGCGATGCAGTTCCCACTCATGACGCCGTAGACGACATCGTGAGCCAGTGGGCCAGCCAGTGGCCCGACCTCGACGTCTCCGCCCTGCACGTCTTCGGCCGACTGCATCGCAGCTATCTGCGCTACCAGACCTCGCTCGCCGCAGTCTTCGACAAACACGACATCAACATCGCATCCTTCGACGTCCTTGCGGCCCTGCGCCGTTCGGGCCCGCCGTTCCGGATGACCTCCGGGCAGCTCGCCGAGATGTCGCTGGTGACCACTGGCGGGGTGACCCTGCGGGTGGACCGGCTGGAGAAGGCGGGCCTCGTCACCCGAGAGCGAGACACCGAGGATCGCCGGGTGGTGTACGCCCAGCTCACCGACGAGGGCCTGCGGGTGATCCAGGAAGCGGCGCTCGAGCATTTCGCGAACGAGGCCAGGATGCTCTCCGGCCTGAGCACAGCGGAGCGCAAGCAACTCGCCGGGCTGCTGCGCAAGCTCGAGCACTCGATCGAGTCAAGCGAATCCCCGGACTCTGAGCAGTATTCCGCATAGCGCGCACACCGGCCCGAAGTTCCCTAATGTCACATTGAGTCACTCGAGGTGAGCCGATGTGACACTAGGGAACTTTCGGTTGGGCTACACGAGCGCCGGTTCCGTCGGCGCCGTCGTGGCCGCCTGTTCCTCGGCTTGCGCGAGGTAGAGCCGCCGCAGCCGGATCACCCCGAGGTCGTGCTGGTAGAGGTTCTCGGCCTGGTCGGCGTCGTGGGCCATGCCCTCGAGCATCACTCTGTCCTGCTCGAGCACCACCCAGTGCCGCTCCTCGAGCGTGGTGCGGTACAGGAACCGCCACACATCGCGCTCCCAGCCGCTGACGCGGCGGTAGCGCCAGAAGAACACCGCGGTGGTGTGCGCGTCGATCGGGGTGCCCATGCCGACGATGCCGAACGGCCCGCCGGGGCCGGCCGTCGCGGGGTACGGGATCTCCAGGTCCACCCAATCCGCGCCGGTGCGGCAGAACTCCACCCAGTCGAAGTTCACCCCGCGCTGGTCGGTCTTCTCGAAGAAGAAACCGCGCTCGGTCTCGCGGATCCGGAATCGGGCAGAGGTCTCGCCACCGGACATCGAGTGCGACTCCCGGTGCAGGAACGCGCCGTGCATCGGGTCGAGCAGGTTCTCGAGAGTGAAGCGCCACGGGGTTTCCCACTCGGCGTAGCAGAGGAAGGCCGAAACACCCTCGTCGACAAGCGGATCGGGCAGCTGTAGCGGAGCCGGCTCGGCGCTGGGATCGGTGCCGAACCAGGCGAGGATTGCGCCCCCGACCTCCTGCACGGGCAGGCTGGTCACCAGGCGCTTGCCCTCCAGGTTGCAGCCGGGCATGCCGGGCACCGAGACGACCGTGCCGTCGCCGTCGACCTGGACGCCGTGGTACTTGCAGGCGATCCGGTCGCCGAGGTGCTGCCCCTGGGAGAGCGGGGCGCCGCGGTGCGGGCACCGGTCCGCCAGCATCCGGACGGTGCCGTCGGCCCGCCGGAAGAGCAGCCAGTCCTCGCCGAGCCGGGTGACGCGATGCATGCCGCCGCGCTCGACGAAATGCGACGGACACACCGCGTGCCACTGGTCGCGCATGCCGGTCGTGAAGATCTGCTCGCTGGTCAGCGGGCCTCGGTTGAGTACGTTCGCCATTACTGTGCTCCCATCCGGGCGATCTCGGCGGTGAAGGTCTCGCTGCTCCACGGCTGCCCGTCGGGGCCGTGGATGCCACGCCGGTTGAGGCCCTCGACGAGTTCCTCGAGTCCGTGACCGCCCTCCCCGAACACCTCCTCGATGACGCCGGCGAGCTTCAGCTCGTACGGGGTGGGGTCCCCCGAACGGGACTGGTGTTCAACAAGATAAAGACTCATCGGGTTCCTCCTACAGGTCCAGTACGAGCTCGTCGGTGCGGGCCCGCGAGACGCAGATCATGACGGTTTTGCCGGAATTCTGTTCGGCGCTGGACAGCACGGAGTCCCGGTGATCCGGAACCCCTTGCAGCACGCGCGTTTCGCAGCTGCCGCACATGCCCTCACGGCACGAGTTCGGCAGGTTCATCCCGGCGCCCTCGAGCGCGTCGAGGATGGTCTCGTCCGGTGCGGCGGTGACGCTGATGCCGGAGCGGCTGCACACCACGCGGATCGGGCGGTCGGCTTCGGACTCCTCGCCCCCGGCGCGCGCCTTCGGCTTGAATCGCTCGAGCTGGATGGTCCCGGCCGGCCAGTCCGCCCCGATCCGTTCCACCGCGCAGAGCAGGCCCTCGGGCCCGCAGGTGTACACCAGCGTGTCGGCGTGTGGGGTGGCGAGCAGGGCCGCCAGGTCGAGGGCCCCCTCACGGTCCTCGCTGACCACGTGGACGCGGTCGCCGAACTCGCGGAGCTCGTCGAGGAAGGCCATGCCCTCTCGACGACGGCCGCCGTAGTGCAGTTCCCAGGCCGCGCCGCGGCGCTGCGCCTCGCCGATCATCGCCAGGATCGGGGTGATGCCGATGCCGCCGGCGATGAACACGTATTTCGGCGAGTCCAGCAGCTCGAAATTGTTGCGCGGGTTGCTGACGGGCACCGTGTGGCCGGGGCGCAGGACATCGTGCACGTGCCGGGATCCGCCCCGACTCGCGGGATCACGGAACACGGCGATGCGGTAGCCGGTCTTGTCGTCGGGATCGCCGCACAGCGAGTACTGCCGGACCAGGCCTTTGCCGAGGTGGAGGTCGAGGTGCGCGCCGGGCGTCCAGGCCGCGACCGCGCCGCCGTCACCGTGCTCGAGCCGGACCGACATGACGTCGTTCGACTCCCACCGCATCTGCCGGACCACCAGCTCGACGGTTCCCGTTTCGAGTTTCATCCTCGCTACCTCTCTTCACCGACCGAGGCCAGTTTGTTCAGTGCTCAATAGCTTAGCGCTAAGATGTAATCTGCGCCACAGCCCGCCCGAACATCTTTTTCTTCGGCCCTGAACGCGGAACGGCGGCGTGGCACCGGCGCGACACCGGTGCCACGGCGCCATCCGGGTCGGGTTCTAGTGCGACGCGGTCCCCGGCACGGTCACCGGAGGGGTGAACGGCGACGGCATCTCGCCATACGCGGCGAGGTCGACCTCGACGATCACCGGACCGCGCAGCGCCACCGCGGACTCGAGCACGGAATGCGCCTCGGAGGCACCCGAAATCCGCTGGTACGGCACCCCGATCGACTGGGCCAGCAACGCGAAGTCCGGGGTGACCAGGTCGACGGCGTACGTCGCCTGCCCGCCGCCCTTCTGCATGTTTCGCAGCACGCCGTAGCCGCCGTCGTTGCAGACCAACAGCACCAGCCACGGCTTTTCCTGGGCCATCGTGAGCAGCTCGCCGAAGTGCACGGCCAACCCGCCGTCGCCGACCAGACCCAGCGTGGGCCTGGTCTCGTCGGCCAGCGCGGCACCGATCGCCATGCCCAGGCCCTGCCCGATGCCGCCGCCGCGCGGGAAGACGTTGGACTTCGGATCGTGGATCGGCAGCAGCCGGTTGCCCCACGAACTCGACGCGATGGTCACGTCCCTGGCGATGACCGAGTCGAGCGGCAGCACCGCGCGAACCGCGTCCGACAGCGCTGCGTGGTCGCCAAGGCCGGCGCGCTGTTTCGCGCGCACCTGCTCGCGGGTCTCGCGGGCGCGCCGCGTCCAGTCCGGATCGACGGCAGCTCCGATGCCGGAGGCCAGCACCGCGTCCAGGAACTGCGCCGTGTCCGCGACGATCCCTGCCTGCGCGGGGTACACCCGGCCGAGCGCCTTCTCGTCGAGGTCGACCTGCACATGCACCGCAGGCACCGGCATCGAATAGTCGCCGGTCTCGTTGGACCGGAAGTGGGTGCCCAGCGAGAGCAGCACGTCGGCGTCCGCGAGCAGCGCCCGGCCCAGCGGCGAGCTCCCGTAGTTGCCGATGCACAGCGCATTGTCCTCGGCCACCGCGCCGCGACCAGAGTTGCTGGTCAGCAGCGCCGCCCCCCAACGCTCGACCAGTTCGGTGAGCTGCGGGCCGGCCTGCGCGACGCCGCCGCCCGCCCAGATCACCGGGCGCTTCGCCCCGCGCAGCAGCTCGACCGCCGCTCGGACCTGGGTCGGGTCGGCAGGGGCCGGGGCCGTCGCGGCGAGCTGCTGCGGGGTGAAGGTCTGCGCGGCGTACTGCAGATCGATCGGCCACTCGATGCTTGCGGGCCCGCCGGGCTTCTCGAGCGCCCTGGCGATGCCGTCGCGCAATATCTTGCCCGCACTCTCGGCGTCGAGAATGGTTGCCGCGTAGCTCGACACCGCCTCGAGCATGCCAAGTTGGTCCTTGGTCTCGTGGATGAAGCCGCGACCCGAGCCCAGGTACCGGCTCTCCACGTTGCCGGTCACGTGCAGCACCGAGGTGCCGGCGCTGAGCGACTCGATCAGCGAGCCGGCCGCGTTGCCAGCGCCGGTCCCGGTGCTGGTGAGCGCGCAGCCGAGCCCGCCGGTGGCCCGGGCGTAGCCGTCCGCCGCACTGACCGCGGTGGCCTCGTGCCGCACCGGCACGAACCGCAGGTGCTTGCTGACGGCCTGCACCAGTGGCTGGTTGTGCACGCTGACGATGCCGAACACAGTGTCGACGCCCGCCTCGCGGAGCACCTGCACGAGCAGGTCCCCGCCGTTGCCGGTGATCTCGGAGGTCATGATGGTGTTCCCTTCGGGGCGTACAGATTTCGTGAACTCAGACATAGCGCGCCACTCCCCCGTCCACGTCGACGGTGGTGCCGGTGACGTACGACGCCCGCGGCGAGAGCAGGGTGGCGATGATGTTCGCCACCTCGTCGGCGCGGCCGAACCGGCCGAGACCGATACCGCGGTCGGCGGCGATCTCGGCCTCCCATTCGGCGAAGGTCGCTGCGGCGCCGGACTCCTCGTAGCGGCGGCGCCACTGTCCGGTGTCGACCAGGCCGAGCGCGACGGAATTCACCCGCACGCCCTGACCGGCCAGCTCGAGCGACAGCGACTTGCTCAGGTTCAGCAGTCCGGCCCTGGCCGCGCTGGTGGTGACCAGGCGCGGCTCGGGCTGGCGGGCCAGCACCGCGTTGATGTTGACGATGGACGCCACCGGCGACACGGTCAGGTAGGGCAACGCCGCGTCGACGGTGTTGAGCACACTGGAGAACTTCAGGTCCAGCTCGTCGCGCCAGTCGTCGAGGGTGACCTGGTCACGGGGTTTCATCCTGGATCCGCCCGCGTTGTTGACCAGGCCGTCGAGGCCGCCGAACCGGTCGGTGCTGTCGGCGACCATGCGCTGCACCGCGGCGGTGTCCCGCACGTCGCACGCCGCGGTGTGGATCCGATCGCTGTCGCCGAGCGGGGCGATCGCCGCGTCCAGGCGAGCCAGGTTCCGCGCGCAGGTGACGACGTTGGCGCCCTCGGCGAGCAGCAGTTCCACCGTGGCGAGCCCGATGCCGGAGCTGCCGCCGGTGACCAGGTAGGTGCGGTCCTTCATCTGCAGGTCCATCGAGCAATTCCTCTGCGGTGTAGACGATTCGGTGCGGGGTCGGTCTGGGGGTGTGATCAGTTGAGGACGAAGCCGCCGTTGACCACCAGCTGCTGGCCGGTGATGTAGGCGGCCTCCGGGCCCATCAGGAAGGCGACCGCGCCCACCAGGTCCGCCGGCTGCTGGGGGCGGGTCAATGCCCGGTTCAGCCGGTACAGCTCGTGACGATGTCCGGGAACCATTGCCGCCGAATCGGATTCGGTGAGCCCCGGCGACACCGTGTTCACCGTGATGCCGTACGGGCCGAGGTCTCGGGACATGGTCCGGCTCAGCGCCGCGACACCGCCCTTGGAGGCGATGTAATGAGCCAGCCGAGGCGAGCCGTACAACGCGGCGTCGGAGCCGATGGTGACGATCCGGCCGTCGCCGTGCTCGATGATCGAGGGCACCAGCGCCCGGCTGACCAGAAAGGTGCCGCGCAGGTTCACGTTCAGCACCCGGTCCCAGTCCTCGACCGCGAGCTCGTGAACAGCCTTGCCGCCCACGCCGTCCGCGAGGGCGGCGTTGTTCACCAGTCCGTACAGCGGCCCGTCGGCGGTCACCGTGTCGGCCATTGCCTGCACCGAGTCCGCGGCCCGCAGGTCCACGTGGACAAACCGGGCCTTGACGCCGTCCGCGCGCAACTGCTCGGCGGCCGGCTCGCCCCAGTCAGCCCGGACGTCGGCAAGCCACAGCGTTGCGCCGTCCGCCCCGAGCCGCCGGGCGATGGCCAGGCCGAGGCCGCGGCCTGCGCCGGTGACGACGATGGTGCGACCGTCGAGGCCGGGTTCGGCGGCGGTCATCAGCCGCGGGTGATTCCGTGCATGACCGAGGTCTCCGGGTATGTCGGGATCTGCGGCTTCTGGGCGCCGATGATGACGCAGAACAGCGCGTCGACGTCGCCCGTGTTCTTCAGGCTGCGCGGCACCCCGGCCGGCACCACGATCATGTCGCGGTACCCGAGGGTGCGCTTCTCGACCTTGCCGTCGCGGTGGATGCCGACCTCGACCTGGCCCTCGAGGACGAAGAATGCCTCCTCGACGTCGTGGTGGGTGTGCTCGGGGCCCTCGCCGCCCGGCGGCAGCAGCATGTTCGAGAAGGTGAAGCCGCGGGAGGCGATGGTGCGGGTGTCGCCCTCGTGGTTGCCGGTGGCGCCGGACCCGACATAGCGGATCTGCGCACGCCGGAACTGCGGGCCCGCCTTCTCCTGGAAGCTCAGGGTGTCGAAATCCTCGTGCCGGGTGGCACGGGTGAGGATCAGCGAGTCGGTGTAGTCGGCGAGGTCGGCGAGGTCGGCGGAGTCGTACTCGAGCGTGCCGGGGGCGGCGGCGGTCTGGTTGGACATGGGTTCTCCTTGCTTCGGTTGTGCGTCAGTGGTTGTGGAGGCGCTCGGTGATGTGGACGAATGACTCGAACCACGCATTGAAGGCGGCGGGGCGTTCCTGGTTGGCGAGGTGGCCGGCGCCGTGCACGGTGACGAACACGCTGCCGCGGATGCCGCCTGCGAGGACCTGGCTCGAGGCCTCACCGGTGACGGTGTCGGCGTCGCCGCAGAGCACCAGCGTGGGTGTGTCGATCCGGGTCAGGTCCGCGGTGTGGTCGGTCGCGGCCATCGACTCGGCCGCGTGGCGGTAACCGGGCAGCCGGATCGCGTCGGCCATCGCCGCGACGGCCGCCCGCACCTGCTCGTCGGATACGGTGCCGGACAACAGCTTGGGTGCCCGTTGTGCGGCGAACTCGGCCGGACCGAGCTCGGCGAGCTGGCCGGCGCGCGCGCGCATCGCCGCCGCGGACTCGGCGGTCGCGGCGGAGCCCACGGTGGAGTCGCCGAGGATCAGGCTGCGCACCAGCTCGGGGTGCCGCAGCACCAGTCGGGTAGCGATCACCCCGCCCCAGGACATCCCGAGGACGTGCGCGCCGCGGTCGCCGCAGCGGTCGCGGATCACCTCGGCGGCGGCGTCGGCGTAGTCGTCGAGGCCCAGCGGGCCGTCCGGGTCCGCGGAGCGGGCGTAACCCGGTGCGTCCCAGGCCAACAGCCGAAGCCGTCCGGCCAGCTCGTCGAACTGCGGGGCGAACGAGTCGGCGCTGCCGCCGATCCCGTGCAGCAGCAGCACCGCGGGTCCGGTGCCGACGTCGGTGACGTGGAGGTCTGCCATCGCTTCTATCCGATCAGTCCGGGTCGCCCGAGCAGCGTGGACAGCGACCGCAGCACCGCGAACGGGACGATCCCGCTGGTGCGCGGGTTGTCCGGGCTGGGCAGGTTCTCGATCTGGAACTCGTAGCGTCCCATCGGACCCCGCGCGCTGATCACGTGCCGGGTCAGGTCCGCGCCCGGGTCGGCGACGAGCTCCACCCGGACCAGGTGCGCGTCCTGCACCGCGAACGACACCGCGGCCGCGACGTTGAGCGAGCGCGGGAACAGCCGGGCGGCCTGAGTCGCGTCACCCTCGAACACCAGCATCGGCAGCGTCGCAGAGGTGATCTCGGCCGCCCGCTCGGCGTCCATCCACGGCTGCACCAGCGCGGCGGGCTTCTTGGTCGTCCGGACCGTCACGGTGTCGAATGCGGCGGCGTCGGAGGCGGCGGCGAGCAGGTCGAGTCCGCCAATCGCGCCCGTGGTGCACAGCACCCGCCCCGGACCGGTCTTACGCAGCCGCTGTGCGAAGTCCGGGTCGGTGATCGCGCCCGCCGAGGAGATCAGGAGGTCGCGGCCGGCCTCGAGGATCGCCTCGCCGTGGTCGACGACCACGGACTGGCCGGCACACTCGACGACGACGTCGCTGACCGTGACAGCCTCGTCGAGATCCACCTGCGGGACAGGCGGATTCGTGATCGGATCCTGGTCGACGATCGCGACCAGCCGGGCGTCGGGGACCGCGCCGAGCAGCAGACGCTCGACCACGGTCCGCCCGATGCTGCCGTACCCGACGACAGCGATCTTCGCCGGCGCGGCGGTCAGGCGGGTCATCGGGTCGCCTCGGCGGACAGCGCGGCGACCCGCTCGAACGCGCCCGGGTCGGCGACGCCTGCCATGTGGTCGCGAACCTCCTTCGACGGCGGACCGGCGGTGCCCCACAGGTCGGACAGCTCGGGGACCCGACGCCACACCTTGCACAGCCAGCGGTCCTCGTCGACCTGCGCGATGCCGGAGGTGTACTCGCACACCAGGCCCGCGGGATCCGCGAAGTAGGAGAAGGTGTTGTCGCCGGGGCCGTGCTTGCCCGGGCCCCACAGCGGCAGCACGCCGTGCTGACGCAGCCGGCCGATGCCCCGCATGAAGTGGTCGACCGTCGACATCTCGTACGCGACGTGGTTCACCGACGTCCACTGCGCCTGGTTGAAGGCGATGCTGTGGTGGTCAGAGTTGCAGCGCAGGAACGCCATCTGGTGTTCGGACCAATCCGAGACCCGCATGCCGAGGACGTCGCCGTAGAAACGCACGGCCGCGTCGATGTCGACGGTGTTGAGGACCACGTGCGTGACGCCGACCGGGACCGCGTCCTCGCGGCCGAACCGGGGCACCGCGAGGGTGTCGGCGAGAAGCTCGATGACACGGCCCTCGAGGTCCACGAACGCCAGCCCGTATCCCCCGCCGACACCGCCGGAGGGACCGGGCCCGGAGACGAGCGGGATGCCGCGCAACTCGAGGCGTCGGGCCGCCTCGTCCACCTCGGCGGGCGTGCCGACAGCAAAGGTGATCCGGCCCAGTCCGTTGCGGTCGGCGGCGGTGAGCTGCAGAGCGTGATGCTGATCGCCGGTGCCGCGGAGCCAGGCCGCGTCGGTGTCCTGTTCCACGACACGCAGGCCCCAGACCTCCGAGTAGAAGTCCGTTGAATCGGCGCAAGCCGTGGTCCGCAGCTCCACCGAGCGCAGGGACCGCAGGCGCGCGATCGGTTCGTTCATGGCCTTGCCTCCAGTGACTTAGGTCTCAATATCTTAGCGCTTAAATATATGGGTGTGAAGGGGTCGCGAGATTTTCTTCTCCCCACCCCGGGTCAGGTCAGTCGGCCCAGGGGTTCGGCTGGTCGTCGAGCCCGAGGTAGATGCTCTTCTGCCGGGAGTAGGCGGCGATACCGGCGCGTCCCTTCTCCACCCCGAGCCCGCTCTCCTTCACGCCGCCGAACGGCGTGGAGATGCTGAACTGCTTGTAGGTGTTGATCCACACGGTGCCGGCCTGCAGCCGTCGTGCCAGCCGCCACGCCCTGCGGTAGTCCGCGGTCCAGATCCCCGACGCCAGGCCGAACACCGAGTCGTTCGCCTGCGCCAGCAGGTCGTCCTCGCCGTCGAACGGCAGCGCGACCAGCACCGGACCGAAGATCTCCTCCTGGCAGGTCCGCGAGCCGTTGGTCAGCCCGTCGATCACCGTCGGCAGGTAGTAC
>NZ_JBFUJP010000038.1:0-46714 GCF_056401315.1 Rhodococcus sp. P4_F5
TCGGAGATGAGATCCGGAGTCGTTCCTCGCAAACCTGCTGCCACTCGTCCCGGTCCGCGGGCGGGCGCCCGTCCCACACTTGCACGGCGATCGGCATCTCGAAGTTGTTCTGGTGCGGGCTCAGCACCACCAGCGCCTTGCCGTCACCAGCGCACGGCTGCGCAGCCTGCGCCTGCGCGAGCAGTTCGAGCTCGTCCTCGAAATCCCCGAGGCCGCCGGAGAGACTGAACTGGCCGTAGTCCAGCGCCAGGACCACGGCCTGCTCACTGATCTGACTCGCGCTGCTCATCTCTCGATTATCTGTGAACCTCAAGCGACGTGCTCGTACACAGCTTGCTCAGTGGCCAGCATTCGCGAAGGTGTGCGCCTCGCTAGAGCTGGATGCCGTCGTCAGCGGGCGTCGTTCGCGGCTGCGAGCATGGCCTGGAGTAGTGCTGGCTGAGGTTCGCTATGCCAGGGTGCTGGCGATCGAAGGCTGTCGCGCCGTCGGGGAGGGCTCCGTCAGATTCAGTCATGTCGCCATCGGCATCGGTCCGCGTATCTCTGGTGCCGCCTACCTCAGACCCGCACTGCACCAGGTCCAGTCGTCCCCGATGGCGATGCCGACCGGTCTACGACGATCCCGACGGTCATAGCGAAGATGACGAGGACCAGGCCGACAATTGGTCGGTCTGGGAGTCCTGCGGGTCTTCGGTCGTGCTGCGGTCTGGCCCATACTGCTCAATCAAGGCAATGCGCTGTTGCCGGCCCGAAGGCGATTTTTGATACGCCGGCGATATACGCGGCCGCCTAACATGGCGAGCATGCGTGTGTTGGTCGTCGAGGACGAGCGGTTCATGGCGGAAGCCATCCGCGATGGGCTGCGCCTGGAAGCGATCGCGGCCGACATCGCCGGTGATGGGGACACTGCCCTGGATCTGTTGGGCGTCAACGCCTACGACATCGCCGTCCTCGACCGTGATATCCCCGGCCCCTCCGGTGACGAGATCGCCCAGCGCATCGTCGCTTCCGGTGGCGGCATACCAATCCTGATGCTCACTGCCGCGGACCGGATGGACGACAAGGCCTCCGGGTTCGAGCTCGGTGCCGACGACTACCTCACCAAGCCGTTCGAGCTGCAGGAGCTCGTGCTCCGTCTCCGGGCCCTCGACCGCAGGCGCGCGCACAGCAGGCCGCCCGTGCGGGAGATCGCTGGTCTGCAGCTGGACCCGTTCCGTCGCGAGGTCTACCGGGACGGCCGGTACGTCGCGCTGACCCGGAAGCAGTTCGCGGTGCTCGAAGTTCTCGTTGCTGCCGAGGGCGGTGTGATCAGCGCCGAGGAGTTGCTGGAGCGGGCGTGGGACGAGAACGCCGATCCGTTCACGAATGCCGTGCGCATCACGGTCTCGACGTTGCGCAAGCGGCTCGGCGAACCGTGGCTGATCGCCACGGTGCCGGGGGTCGGGTACCGCATCGATACCGAACCGGACGCCAGAGGCGGGGGCGACGGTGGATAGAGCGCCTGGGTTGGGCGTTCGCCTCAAACTCACTCTCAGTTATGCCGGGTTCCTCATGCTCGCTGGTGTCTTGCTCCTTGCGGCGGTTTGGGTCTTCCTGCTGAGAGGGCGGTCCACGAATTTCCAATTCCCTGATCTGGCCGACTTTGCCCGGGTCTTCGACCCGAGCAACTTCGGTCCCGTGGTGTTTGTCCCAGCAGCGATCTTGGCGCTCGGGTTCTTGCTGGTGTTCGGCCTTGTGGGTGGTTGGATTCTCGCGGGCCGAATGCTTGCCCCGTTGACGCGCATTACGCGCGCCGCGCGGGAGGCGGGGAGTGGCTCGCTGTCATACCGGATCGAACTGGAGGGACGCAACGACGAGTTCCGTGAACTTGCCGATGCCTTCGACGCCATGCTCGCACAGCTCGAAGCACGAGACGCCGCGCAGCAGCGATTCGCCGCCAACGCCTCCCACGAGCTGCGCACCCCGCTGGCGATCACACAAACCCTTCTCGATGTCGCCCGCAACGATCCGAACCGCGACGGCGGCGAGCTCGACGAACGCCTCCGCGCTGTCAACGCACGGGCGATCGAGCTCACCGAGGCATTGCTCCTGCTCAGCCGTACCGACCAACGGTCCTTCAGCCGAGAAGACGTCGATCTGTCGCTCATCGCGGAAGAAGCCGCCGAGACACTCCTCCCGTTCGCGGAGAAGCACGGCCTCAGCATCGAGACCTCCGGGGAGATCGCGCCGGTCATCGGCTCACACGCACTCTTGCTGCAGTTGACTACGAACCTTTTGCACAATGCGATCGTCCACAACGTCCCCGAGCACGGCAGCGTGCAGATCAGCACCGCCATCGGTTCCGAGTCCGTCATGCTCACGGTCGAGAACACCGGCGACAAGCTCAGTCCACAGTTGGTCTCGACACTCACCGAGCCGTTTCAGCGCGGCACTTCTCGCACCCGCGGGGACGATGCGAGGGTGGGCCTTGGCCTGGCGATCGTCAAGAGCATCACTCAGGCACACGACGGATCCCTCACGCTCAGCCCCCGAGCTGCCGGCGGGCTCTCCGTCGTAGTGCGACTGCCCGCCGCTCAGCGACGACCGTAAGCACGTGCCGGGCCAGCAGCGAACCCACGTCGGGTGCGCCGGCTGCCAACGCATGAGCCGACATCACCGCTCTCCGCTCGGTATCGGCGAGCAGCGGGATCAGAGTGGTTTCGATCCATCCTGCGTTGAGATCGGCATCGTCGACGATCACCGCCCCGCCGGCAGCAACGACCGCCTCGGCGTTCAAGCGCTGCTCACCGCCGCGCAGCGGCAGCGGCACATAGGCGGCCGGTAAGCCGACAGCGGCGAGTTCGGCGCACGTCATCGCCCCCGAGCGGCAGATCGCGAAGTCGGCTGCGGCGTAGGCGTACTGCATCTCATCGACGTACGGGACGACGACGTAGGGCGGGTCGCCGGGGTCGCCGTCGGGCGGCTCGACCATGCGCTGTGGCCCGGTGATGTGCAGCACCTGCACGCCGGCCGCCCGCAACGCTGTTACAGCGCCGGCCACGGCGGCGTTGATCGCTTGGGCTCCCTGCGAACCGCCAGTGACCATCAGTACCGGCTCATCCAGGCGCAGGCCGAACCGTTGTCGAGCCGCCTCGCGCAGCGCGGCCCGGTCGAGCCTGGTGATCGCCGGCCGCAGCGGGATACCGATCGCGCTGGCGTGAGCCAGCTGGACACGGGGCGCGGCGGTAAAGACGTGGGTCGTCATCCGGGCCGCCAGTCGGTTCGCCACTCCAGGCCGGGCATTCGCCTCATGGACGACGATCGGCATTCCCCGCTGGCGTGCGGCAAGATAAGCGGGCATGGCCACGTAGCCCCCGAAGCCCACCACGATCTCGGCCCGCACGCGGTCGAGTACGGCTCCGGTCGCCCGGACGGAGTCGCGCAGTTTGCCCGGCGTGTGCAGCAGGTCGCGGCTCAGCTTGCGCGGCAGTGGCACGGGCGGGATAAGTTCGAGCGAATAGCCGCGGGCAGGGATGAGCGTGGTGTCCAGGCCACGGACAGTGCCGAGCGCGGTGATCTCGGCCGTGGGCTCCAGCAGGCTCAGCGCGTCGGCGAAGTTCATCGTGGGCTCTATGTGCCCGGCCGAATGGCCGCCCGCGACAACGACGCGCGGTGCGGGTTCGCCAGCCAGCATCACGATGCCCCTCTGACCAAGATTCCTCGGTTGGCATGAAACCGCTCGAACACATGCATGGGCAGCGATGCAGAGTCTGAATTGTGGGAGTAGCCCGACGGATTATGAAACCGCACCACTCCATCATCGACTGCATAGATCAGCACAAGATGGCCTCCTCGTCGCGGCTCGTAGGTGTTGGGATCGCGAATCTCGGGTGATACCGAAGCGATCATGACCTGCCCGGGCCGCAGCTCTCGGGCCGATACCTGAATCGGGGTGTGCTCGACCAGTTGGCAGTCGAATCCGAATTGTGTGCTGACCCATGCCATGAATGGCCTGTAGAGCAGGCCGTGGACCTTGCCCGAAGGCTCCACCACATAGCAACCCCACTCGACGGCCAGCGCAAGGAGTTCGCCTATCGACAGACGGACGTCAGTCCAGCCGTGGAGCAGCGACTGGAGACACGCCAAGCCGCAGACCTTGCGGGACCAGAACAGGTACTCCTCGCTCGAGGGGTATCCGTCGGAGGCCCAGTCGTGCAGTTTCGATGGATCGGTGTGTCGCAAGAAGACCTCCAGCCCCGATGGGCCGGTGCGCCGCATCACGACCTCGTCGTTGTTCGCCAAACGCCCCCACTGCGAGACACAATGGAGACCCATCACGTGATCGGAAAGTCGAAGTAGACATCTGGATATGGTTCGCGTTTCAGCGTGTAGTGCCACCACTCGCAGTCGTACCGATCAAACCCGCAGTCCTCCATGATGGAACGAAGAAGCTGACGATTCTCGGACTCGATTGGCTTGATTCCTCGCGCTCGATGACCTGAGATCGGGTCCATGAGGTCGTGGTCGCCACCCATAGGAGCAAGTTCACCGGTCGCAAGGTGATAGAGCGTCAGGTCAACGGCGCCGCCCCTACTGTGGCCCGACTGGGTTGCCACGTATCCCTTTTCGAGCATCTCGGGTCTGTCGATATTGGGATAGTGCCGCTGCTTCGTCTGGCCATCCTCCGGCTGTTCTGACCAGCGTAGGAAGCAGTCGACGGCGCGTCGAGGACGGTAGCCGTCCCAGAGAAGCAACCCGAAGCCGAGGGAAGCTGCCTTCTCGCGTGCTTGCTCGAGGGCCGCGCACAAGGCCCGGGTGCCGACGATTCGATTCGCGAGGTAGCCGTCTACCGGTTTGCCGGTGAAGTTGTCCCACGTGGCGTACTTGGCATCCCAGCGGACTCCGGGCACCCAGTCGTCGACGTAGACGAAGTCGTCGTTCATCGCTTCTTCCCGTGCATTGTCATCGAGATGAGCCGGTCGATCATGTCGGAGATCGGCAGTCCCGCGGCGGCCATCATCCGCGGGTACCGGCTGTACGACGTCATGCCGGGCATGGTGTTGACCTCGTTGAGGACCACCCGCCCGTCGTCGGTGAGGAACATGTCAACGCGGGCAAGTCCCTTGCAGCCCAGGGTGCGGTAGATGACCTTGGCGGTCTCTTGGACGAGCCGGCGCGATTCGTCGGAGATGTCGGCGGGAACGATGAAAGTCGAGTTCTCCGATCCGGTTTCGGGTGAGTCCTCCTGGTGGATCCTGAAGAATCCGTGCGAGAGGTCGACGCGGTCCACCTCCCCAGTGATCAGGCCGAATCGTTCACCCATGACGGCGCAGCCGATCTCGCTGCCGGCCACGGCTTCTTCGATCAGGACCTTCGAGTCGTACTGTCGCGCCGCGCTCAGCGCGTTCGGCAGCTCGTCTTCGCGGGTGACCTTGCTGACGCCGAAAGATGAACCCGAACGGGCCGGCTTTACGAAGACGGGATAGCGAAGATGATCGGCGTCGACCTTCTCGTTCTCCGCGACAACCCAAAAGTTCGGCGTGGCGATTCCCGCGCTCTTGGCCACGGTGTAGGCCAGGGACTTGTCCATACACATCGCCGAGCCCTGGATGTCGCAGCCGACGTAGGGGATGCCGGCGAGCTCCAACAGGCCTTGGATCGCGCCGTCTTCGCCGAGCTTGYCGTGAAGTACGGGGAAGACGAGGTCGAGGCGCACGGTTTCGTAGCCCCCCTGCTCCATGACCAGCAGGCCGTGCACACTTCGATCGGGTGACAGCACGGCCGGACAGGCGCTGCGATTCTCCCAATCCGCGTCGGGGCCGTCACAGAGCTTCCACTCGCCGCCGGTCGTGATGCCGATCCAGAACGGTTCGTACTTCTCCGTGTCGAGACTTCTTGCCACCTCTCGCGCCGACTTGATGGAGACGGGATGTTCTTCGGAAGCCCCTCCGAAGATGACCCCGACCTTCACTCTGCTCATGCTGTTCTCCCACTTTCAAAGTTCAGGCAGTTGACGAGGCTGTTTTCGACGGTGTCGTTCAGGGCGTGGTCTGTGTAGTAGGCGGAGTGCGGACTGATCAGCACATTCGGCAGGCGCTGTAGCCGCACCAGGGCCTTGTTCTCGATGAGCTTTTTCCTGCGGTCGGCGTAGAAGATCCCTTCCTCTCCTTCGACGACATCGAGCGCCGCGCCGCCCAACCGGCCGCTCTCCAAGGCGGAGAGGAGGGCCTCGGTATCGAGCAGCGGTCCGCGACCCGTGTTGACGATGTACGCGCCGTGCTTCATCTGGTCGATGCGTTGGCGATCGAGGAGATGGTGTGTGTCCGCGGTGAGTGGAGTGTGGAGCGTGACAATGTCGCTCTGCCGCAGCAGTTCATCGAGCGGAACGTAGTCGGCGGAGGCGTGAGGCCCGCTGTCATGTGCCAGCACTTGGCAGCCAAATCCCTGCAGCCGGTCGATGACTGCTGTGCCGATGCGCCCTGTTCCGATCACCCCGACGGTCAAGTCGCGCAGCTCCCTGCCGCGCGTCTCATTCAGCCGGTAATCATGCGTATCGGCGCGGCGGACAATTGATTTCGCGTGGCGTACGGTCATCAGCATCAACATCAGTGTGTAGTCGCCCACGCTGTCGGGCGAGTAGTCGACGTTGCCGACCGAGATGCCGATGCTCGCCGCGAATTCCACGTCGATGTGGTCGTACCCGACGCTCCTGGTGGAGATGTACTCCACTCCGACTCGGCTCAGCGCCAGCAGCGTGGAACTGTCGATCTGCGTCTTGTGGCTCACGCTGATGCATCGGTTGCCACGCGCCAGTTCAGCGTTGGTTTCACTGACCGCTTCCTCGGTGATGCTTGGCGTTAGCCCGAGGCGGGTTCCCATCTCGCGGAACAAAACGGCTTCGTCGTGACCGCATCCGAAAACTCTGACCCCAGTGGTCGGGACGGCGGAGGATGACGAATCGTCGAGCGCTCGGACGCGTCGCTCCGCGATCACTTCGCTGTCGATCAAACCCAGGTCGCTGTAGGACATGCCGAAAGTCAAGACAACGCGGTGTTGCCAGCGCGTATGCAATTTTCGATATGCGGACGATATGCCGCCCGTGGGGTTGCGTTCGGAAGCGGCATGCGCGGAACGAAACAGCGGCAAGATGTCCGCGCTGGCGCCGTAGCCTGAAGAAGCTCGCGCCCACGAGTTACGCTCACGAGTTACGCTCACGAGTTATGTGAGCGCGGCGGCGACCTCGTCAAGGCGGGCCCCGCGGGAGGCCTTGACGAGCACTACGTCTGCGCGGGCTGCGGCGTACTCCCCGACGGCGTGGTGTTCGGCCCGTGTACACCGCGAAGAATCCGCCGGCGACGAGTCCAAACGCAACCCAGCCTCACCCTGGAACGCAAGCTGTATGCCTGCTGGCGACGACGTCACCGTTTCAGCGCGCCCGCCCGCCAACTACTCGGCATCGCCACCACCAACGAACAGACCAATAGCTAAGTCGCTCAGCCCGTTCCGGGCACGCCGAACTGACAGGTCTATGCGCTCATATGAGCCGCGTCGGTGCATGACTATGTCGGCAGCGGTCTGCGCACGGGTTTGATGCGGGGCGGTCCGGCCACGTCTCATGTCGTGACGAACCGCATCACCAGTTCATCAAAGAAGGCAACTGAGCCTTACCTTATGCACCGTGTCTCAACGTGGGGTATCGATACCGTCTCAACCGCCGCGTATCCCATGGTCGTTGTCTCATCTTTCGGCGCGGGCAGCAACCACCTCACCTCACCACCACCACTGTCGACTTGCAGCGAAGATTAGCGAAACGCGACGCTAGTTTAACTAGCGCGGTTCGACGCGATCCTGGGCTCTACCTGCGATGTCTACGGTCAACTGGCGTCCGATGTCGGGCGAGGAGTACTGCCGGATCCCTGCAGTGTCCGGACACGAACGCGTCGTGTTCCTGGTGTGGGACTGACGGTCGCCGCCTTCACTCCATCTGGCTCCAGGGGCGTGGCTCCAGCAACCCGACCATAATCGAGTCATGAGTGTCCCCGCGCCTGAATCCCCCTCGTTCGAGCATGTCGACTTCGAGGCGCTCGATTCGTTCCGTTTCCCGGACGGCGGCGGGTACCCCCAGAGCTACCGCGAGTTTGTTCGCTCCTGCGGCTGGGCCCGCACGTTCGGCCTGTGGCTCATCTACCCGCCCGTGCAACCCGGTTTCGCAGACGGGCGGGCCCGTGCAGCGAACCTCACCGAGCACTTCCACACGGTCTTCCGCGACGGCGAAGAGGAGGAATTCGACTGGATGATCGAGCCCGACGGTAGCTGGGACCTCGCCGAACGACTCGAAGTCTTCGGCTGGAGCGAGAACGGCGACCTTCTCCTCTGGGACGTCGCAAGCCGCAATGCCGACGAGGAGTTTCCGGTGTGGGAATCGCGCGGCATGAACACCCTCCACCTGCTCGGCTCGAGCCTTGACGAGGCGCTTCTCAAGCTGCGCGAGCGCTCCGAGGCCCAGGTCATTGAGCCGCTGAGACCTGCCCGTCTCTGACCCACAGCTCATCCGGATCCGCTCGAGGCTGAGATCCGCCGGGACGCCACCGCGACCCGAGGCGCTCCGGCGTCAAGCAGCAGCGCCTGCAAGCCACGGACACGTTCACGTCGCGCTACACGCCGATCGCTCGCTCGCTCGCTCGCTCCGCGTTTACGTAGACCTGAGCCACAGAGCCAGAACCGACTGCGCTCACGCGCCAAGTCTCGACATCCTTCCCGGCATTGAACACGAGCGTCAGCGCCGTCGCTGGCGCCTCGGGCAGAAGTGCGAACCGCGGTTCATGAAGGCCTCCCGCACCATCGGCGTGCCGCAACGCGGGCACGGCTTGCCGGCGCGCCCGTAGGCGTTCAGGGAGTGCTCGAAGTACCCGGATGCCCCGTTGACGTATGACCGCAGGGTCTGCCCATCGCCCCCGACTGAACACCGCCTTCTCCGCGGTGGTCACACATGGCGAAGATCGATGTCCGAAAGCGACTTGGGCACGTACGGGATTGGACGAGATGCACTTTCTACGTTCTGTTCGCCATCGTCCGCGAGTGCATTGAGGTCGGCAGCCTTCTTGTCGGAGATACTCACAGGCGCATCGTCTCTCGCCGTGTCGACGCGATGCAATCGGCCAGGGGTGGGATCCATTGCTGTGCGGTCCGTGAACGAGCCGGTTGTGGGGTCATGGCGTAGCAGATTCGCCACCTTTCGATCCGGCGGTACACCTGTATTGACGGGCTTCGCCGACTCTCCCGAGATCCGTCAAAGTAGCGGGGCGCGTCCCGTCAATCTTCGCTGCGTCTCGACACTGGTACACATGTACCTCACGAAGGTGTCCGGTTCGGGAGCGCTCGTCAACGAGATCCGTGACTTCCACCCGGCAGGTTTCCAGTTGGTGAAGGCTCGCCTGAACGTCAAATGGCTGATCGGGAATCAGCAGTGGGAGGACGTCACCGGTACCGCCGTCGTCGGTAACAACGCCGTCATCGCCAAGGGCGGCGGGTGGACCACCGCAGGTGGCGGAGTCATCGCCTTGGAAACCACCTACAAGGTCCCGGATAACGCCACAGTCGGCTCCAAGCTCGACAGCGGCGCCGGCACCAACATCGTGCTCGCGGCTGGTGACTGGAACATCAACCCGATGGGCGTGTGCGTCACCGTTCGTCCGCCGAACCCCGTCGAGGCCGGCTCGGGCAGCCTCGAGGATCTGGGCTTCGGTTCGGTGAACACCGGATCGGGCCAGGTCTTCGGATCCGTCACCGACCCGCAGGGTTCGATCACCAACGTGGTCGGCGGAAATCCTGGGCAATGTGCTCGGCAACCTGAGCTGACTGAGCGCGCCCGTGACGGGCGCGCTCGGCGCGTGACGACGAGGACCTCCGGTTCGAGCGTGTCGTGTCCCGGACACGACGGTCGACCGGAGGTCCTCGCGTTCGTGTGCGCTGCCTCGGGCTCGCCTCGACGGCTCACAGTCGACTGCGAATCAGCTTTCCGGTGACGGTTCTCGGCAGAGCGGCCACGAACTGGACTTCACGCGGATACTTGAATGCGGCCATCGAACGGCGGCCGTACTCGATGAGATCCAGCTCGCGGAGTTCCGAGCCGTCGCGGACGACGACGAAAGCCTTCACCGACTCGCCTCGGTAGTCGTCCGGAATGCCAACCACCGCAGCTTCTTTCACGTCGGGATGGTTCAGTAGAACCTCTTCGACCTCGCGCGGCCAGATCTTGTAGCCCGATGCGTTGATGACGTCGTTCTTGCGGTCCAGGACGTAGAACCATCCGTCCCGGTCCATGAACCCGACATCGCCGGTCGGAAACGTGGTTGTGCCGGGGACGGTTTCGCCGTCGTCGGGGTTCGGCCAGTATCCGTGGGCCACCTGTGGCCCTGTGGTCACCAGCTCGCCCACGTCGCCTACCGGAACGTCCTGGCCGGAGTCGTCGACCACGCGTACATCCGTGTTGTACACCGGGATTCCGACCGAGAGCACCCCGGTTTCGGCGTCCACCGGTGCTCGCCGTCCGAACGGTACGGCGTGCGATGGGGAACTCGTCTCGGTCTGGCCGTACATGTTGTGGATGTACTTGCCGAATACGGTTTCGAGGCGGTTCAGAACGGTGGGGGAGACCGGCGCACCGCCCGAATAGAGCGCAGACAGCGAGTCGAGGTCGGTGGCGTCCGCCCCGGCATCGGCCAGCGCGATGTAGGCGGTGATCGCCGCCATCGCGAACGTCGGTCGATGCTCACGAACGGAATCGAGCATCACCTCCGGGTGGAAGCGGTGAGTCAGCACGAGCGGTGATCCCAGGAGGAATCCCACCATCACGTGTCCGACCAAGCCCGAGACGTGGAACAGTGGCGAGAGCCCGAGCACACGGTCGCCCGGAGCCAGTCGCGCCCAGTCCCGGTAGACCTGCGCGCTGAAGACGAGGTTGCGATGAGACAGCATGGCACCCTTCGGAAAACCGGTGGTTCCGGAGGTGTACATGATCATCGCCAACTCTCCCGGCCCCGGGCTGTCGGTGATCGTCGGACGGTGCGCGCGGTGGTGGGCGGCAACCAGTTCGTACAGGTCCGTGGCGCCGGTCGGGATCCGGCGGCTCGCGGCGAACAGGCGGGCGTCGTTGCGGCTCTGGCCGTCGAGTGCCGACACGGTGACGATGTTGCCGATGGGACATTCATGAAGCGCTGCCTGAGCAACGGTCTCGAACACGTCCTCGAGGATCAGAATTGCGTTGGGACGGCAGTCGCTCACGAAATGGGCGAACTCCCGTTCCTTGCACATCGGGCTGAGCGACACGGATGTGCCGCCCGCACGCCACGCCGCGACGACACCGATCAGGAACGCCGGGTTGTTCTGCGTGCACACCGCCAGGCGGTCTCCGCGGCCGAATCCCCGTTCTTGGAGGTGACAGGCCAGAGCATCCGCCGCCGCGGACAGTTCACCGTAGGTGAGCGTGCCGTCGAAGTAGTGGATGGCGACGTCCGCCGGCGCCCGCTGCACGGCGGCGTCGAACATCGCCAACGCGTTGTCGAAGTCGGGAGTGATCGAATCGGGATGCTCGGCGGGGAAACTGGCGAGCCACGGCCTGTTCGGGGATGTCACCTTCTCACCTCTCTCGATCTCGCACTGCTTGCCGCCCCGGAGGACGCTCGGCGAGACGCACTAGACCCTACGACACGGAGACATCATCGGACGCGGTGATCCGATCGCTACGATGTTCAGCATGGCTGAACGAGCTGCTGTCGCTGTGGGCCCGAATGTGCGCCGCGAGCGAAACCTCGTGGGCGTGACCCTTCGCGAGTTGGCGGCACGGATCGGCGTCAGCGTCGGAACGATGAGCGCGATCGAGAACGACAAGGTCTCGCCCACGCTGATGCGCCTTCAGGAGATCGCCGACGAACTCCAGATTCCGATCAAACGGTTGCTCAGCGGGCCGGTCGCCGATTCGTCGCCGCCGGCCCCGGATCCGGCCGCAACCGACGCGGGCGCGTGGCGTGAATTCGCGCCGTTGTCGGTTGATCCGGTGTTACGTTCGGCAATAGATGTCTTCACGGAGACCGGCTACCACGCCGCGACCATGCGGATGATCGCCGACGGCGCCGGCATCAGTGTGGCCGGCGTCTATCACCACTACCGCAGTAAGCAGAGCCTGTTGGTCGCCATCTTCGAGTTGATCATCGAGGAGGTGCAGGTCCGCTTGATTCGCGCCCGTGACGAGGGCGGAGCGGATCCGGTCGAGCGCTACTCGAACATGGTGGAGGCGCTCGCGCTCTATTACGTGGTGCGCAGCGACATTGCGGTGGTGGGCACCAACGAGACACGAAGCTTGGAAGAACCGGCAGCGGGCCGCATCGCTGCGGAGCGCCGCGGGATGCAGGACTTGATGGACACCGAACTCGATCGGGCGGCCGCCGCGGGTGCGGTCGTACATCCCCGGCCGCACACGACCGCGCGGGCCGTCACGACGATGTGTGCTGCGCTGCCCCAGTGGTTCGACCCGACCGGGCCCCTCTCCCCGGAGCAGATCGCGCAGGAGTACGCCGGTCATGCCCGCGCGATGCTGGGCATGCGACCGGCGTACTCCTAGCGTCGATCAGTCGCCTTCGGCGTCGGTGACGCGCCGGTGTCGCTGCATGCCGGAGATCCAACGATCGATGTCGGCAGCTTTCCGTGCTCGGAAGTCGGCCACCTCGGCGTGGGGAAGAACGAGGAACTGGTTGTGAGCGACACCGTCGACCGCTTGGCGGGCAACCTCTTCCGGTGTCATCACTTCCCCCGCCCGGGTGATCGTGGCGGCGGCCGATCGCATCTGCCGGTCCGATGATTCGGAGGCGTCACCGATCATCGCGGTCGCGATGCCCATCGGGCACACGCAGGTCACCGATACGCCGAGGTCGCCGTACGTCACGGCGAGCCACTCGGCGAAACCCACGACGGCGTGCTTGGTCACCGAGTACGTCGGCGAACCCAACTGCGTCAGCAACCCCGCCGCCGAGGCGATGGACACGAACCGACCGCCGCCTCGCTGCAGCCACGACGGGACGAGGAGGCGGGCGGCACGGACGTGCGCCTGGACGTTGACCTCCCACGAGGTACTCCACTCCTGCTCCGTGGCATCCAGGCCGAAGCCCTGGAAGACACCGGCATTCGCGACGTACAGGTCCACCGGGCCGAATGTCGAGTCGGCGAGCGCCAGGGTTCGTTCGATGTCGTGCGAGTCGGCGGCGTCGCCGGCGATCCACTCGACCCGATCGCCGTGTACCCGACGCAGCGTTTCGCCCGCCACCTGCAGGCCGTCTTCGTCCCTGTCGGCCAGGACCACACGACATCCGCGACCCAGCAACTCGCGCCCCAACGCGAACCCGAGGCCGTGGGCAGCGCCGGTGACAACGGCGACCGACTCATTCAGTTCGGGCCCCATCACAGCGCTCCCGCCGCTGGAATTCCGTTGTCGCGGAAAGCCCGCCGCAGGATCTTCCCGGTAGCGGTCTTCGGTAGCTCGGAGACCACCACGATCGAGCGCGGATACTTGTATGCGGCCATGCGCTCGCGACAGAACTGGATCAACTCCTCCTCGGTCGCCGACGCGCCCGAGGCCAACGATACGAATGCCTTGACGGTCTCGCCGCGGTACTCGTCGGGAACGCCCACGACCGCTGCCTCCCGCACGGCGGGGTGCCCGTACAGCACGTCCTCGACCTCTCGCGGCCACACCTTGTAGCCGGAGGCGTTGATCATGTCCTTCTTGCGGTCGACCAGATAGAACCATCCGTCCGCGTCCATGAATCCGACATCCCCGGTACGCAACTCACCACCCGGCATGGATGCGGCGGTCGCCTCCGGATTGTTCCAGTAGCCGGGGGCCACCTGGGGACCGGTCGCGGCGAACTCCCCGATCTGTCCGGCGGAAACCTCGTTGCCGTTCTCGTCGAGAACCCGTACGACGGTGTTGAACACGGGCACGCCGACCGAGAGGGCACCGGATTCGTGATCGACGGGTGCACGCATCCCCGCGGGCACCGCGTGCGTGGGCGAACTGGTCTCGGTCAGCCCGTAGATGTTGTGGATGTAGGTCCCGTACATCGATTCCAGGCGGTCTGCGACCGCCGGTGCCACAGGTGCACCGCCCGAGTAGATCGCCCGCAACGACGAGAAGTCGTCGGGACACGCGCCGTCCGCGCCGGCGAGTGCGATCAAGGCGGTGATCGCTCCGATGGTGAACGCCGGACGGTGCTCTCGGATCGAATCGAGCATGACCTCCGGCTGGAAGCGGTGCGAGAGGACGAGCGGTGACGCGGTCAGGAACGCCACCATGATGTGCCCGACGAGTCCGGAGATGTGGAAGAGCGGGGCGATTCCGAGCACGGGATCGCCGTCACGCAGATGCGCCCAGTCGCGGTATGTCTGGGCGTTGAACGCAAAGTTCGCGTGAGTGTTGACGGCGCCCTTCGGCTTGCCGGTCGTACCCGAGGTGTAGGTGAGGATCGCGAGGTCGTCGCCGTCGATGCTCACCGGGTCGGGCTTTCGCCCGTCGTGGTTGCCGATGATGGTGTACAGGTCAGCGGTGGCGAGGCTTCTCCGGGTCGCTCCACCGAACAGGCGACCGTCGTTGCGGCGCTGTCCGTCGAGCGCCGACGTCGTCACGACCAGTTCTACCGCCGTTTCTTCCTGTGCGAGTACGGGTTCCGCCACCGACTCGTACAAGTCGTCGAGGGCGAGCAATGCACGCGCGCCCGAATCCTGCAGCAGGTACGTGACCTCGCGCTGCTTGTTCATCGGATTGACGGCGACGGCGGCACCGCCGCACTTCCACGCTGCCAGCAGTCCGATGACGAACGCCGGGTTGTTCTGAACGAAGAGCGCCAGGCGATCGCCACGGCCGAAGCCCCCGCGTTGCAGGTGGTTCGCGAGTGCATCGGAGGCGGCATCGAGTTCGCCGAAGGTCGCCGATCCGTCGAAGTACCTGACGGCGGGCATCGCCGAGGCGCGCCGCACCGCCGATCCGAACACCTCGAGACCGTTGTGGAACTCGGGGGCGATCTCGGGGCCGAGTCCCTCCGGGTAGAGGCGCAGCCAGGGACGGTCCCGGTAGGTCACTTGATCACCACCGGGTTGACCGGGGCGCCGGTGGCCTGATGAATCTTGAGCGGGGCTGCGACATAGAAGAACTCGTAGGTTCCGTCCGAGGCGCAGTCGGCGGCGAGACTCTCGAGATCGCAGATCTCGGTGAACGCCACGCCGAGGTTGCGCATCAGGGCGTTGTGCAGGACCAGCGCCATCCCGTTKTGGGGATCGGTGGTCACCTCGTTCGCAATGGTGTCGGTGACCAGGTTGGGAATCTCCTTGTCCCGGAACCATTCGACCAACTCGGGGGAGTAGACCAGGCCCGGCTCGCAGAAGTCCGCGTAGAACGCCTCCCGGTCGCGGAAGAACATCTCGAGATGGTTGGTGCGGATGATGATGATGTCGCGGTTGCGGATCTCGATGCCCTGTCGTTCCGCGCAGGCCTCGAGGTCCTTGTGGTCGAACGTCTCGCGCTGCCCGAGGTACTCCTTGTCGAAGTGGCGGGCCATGTCGAGCAGGATCGCCCGGCCGACGATTCCGCGCCGGGCGATCGGTTCCACGCTGGCCTTGGACATGCCGCCGACCGTGCTGCGGGCGTCGTAGCCGTTCCAGATCTTGCCGTCGTACCAGACGTGGCCGAGGGCGTCGTACTGCGTCGAGCCCTGCAGGAAGGCCTCGATCTTGTCGTCGGCGTAGTGGAGGCCGCCCGGGAAGCATGGGCCCGAACCGCCTTCGTCCCAATCCGATTCGTCGTAGATCATCTCGCGCTCGGCCGGCTCGCGGCCGGGCCACACCGGATCGCCCTTCGGGTCGCCGATAAGTCGCTGGAGGGTGAAGACCGACCCCCGTCGGATCAACGCCGCACCGGCGAGGACCTGCTCCGTGGTCAGGTAGTTGAGGCTTCCGACTTCGTCGTCGGCCCCCCACTTGCCCCAGTTGCTGGGCGATGCTGCCAGCAGATCCGTGAGATCTGACAGTTCGATGTCGGTCGACATGCGCTTCCCTTCCTCCCAATGAACTGAACCGAGCGATCGTTCGGGTTGTTCAGTGAGAGGGTGGCAGGCGGAAGGCTGCGTAGTCAACCCCCAATTGGGCGTGCGGCACTACCGTGCAGGGTCGCGTGTTCAGCCAGAATGAACAATAGGGGGCCGCCTGTTCCCTTGGGGCGGGTGGAACGCGCAGTCGCTGGAATCGTCAGGACTGCGGAGGCTCGGGTCGGCATCGAGCTCCGTCGAGATAGTGCCCGTACTTGTGTTCGGTGGTGAAACTGTTGATGTACTTGTGGAGCTCGCGGTCCGCGAGGAGGGCGGCGAGCGCCTTCGCAGCTTCGGTGTTCGGTTCGATCCCTCGCGCGTTGATGGGTTTTCCATCGGAGATGAGTGCGGGGTCGAGTTCGCCGGCCTGGAACACCACCCCGAGGATCAGATTGTTCGCTTCGGCACGGGCGTCGGCAGCAGCTTGGAAGTAGTCCAAACGCAGCTGGGTGCATGGATCCGCATCGTCGGCGCATCCCGCGACTGCCGTCGGGGCGACGAGAATCATTGCGGCAGAGGCGATCCGCATCCGTGGCGCCCTTGGCATTGTGACCATTTGACTCATCGTCCAGTGGTAGGGGTGGGTGGTTCGGTGAGGAACGGATCGGGTTCGTACGGGGCGCAAGCCTTGTCGCGCTGCTCACTCAATGACGGAATATTTGCCCTCGACTGCAGCAAGGGTCCGGTTGGCGTGCGACGAGTAAGCCTTGTCCAGGACCGCGTCGTGGCAGATGTGGCACCAGCTCGACCAGAGCTGCGAAAAGGACATATTCGCCAGGAATTTCGGCGACAACTGTCGTGGAAGATCTTGAAAGCTACAGGCCGATCGGACAAGAAGATCCGGAACCTACCACCACCACCACCACTCTGAGGGCTCCAGCGTCGTGTGGGATTGGGGTGGTTCGCCGCCTCCGGTGGGCTCGCTTGCGCCAGTGCGACGTACCCGTTCTTCGGCGCACAACCGACTCATACCTGTGACTGCGTTCTCGACAACCACGGGTGGGCACCTCGCACTGGAATCCGGCCTCGAGCATGGTTTGGTGCGCCGCCTCGACCGGCTGTCTTCGGTCACTGGCTGGTTGCGCAACCGGTTGAACTGAGGTGGACGGAGCCACGCAAGTTCCGTCACGTGCCGGATCTGCTGTCGATCGATGCTGATGGCGCTGTGCCCCTCTGGGACGTGCGGAATCCTCGACGGCTGGATGAAAAGTTCACGCTGCAGTCGGACAGGACCCGCTCAACCTGTTGTGGCTACACGGATATCGGAGAAGGCCGAAGTGACAGGGTGGCGTCGAGGCAGCCATCCTGACTACCGACGCGGGCCATGGTGTGGTGTTGGACGATCTGTTTGCGCTCGACGACGGCTCGGGGCGGACGAAGTCATCGGTATGGCACCTCGTCTGGAACGGGACACTTCGGGTCGACTTGGAGTCGAAGCTGACCGAGCGCACGTGAAATGGCGCCGGGAAGCAGCGAGGGCGTTCGACGACCTCGCTTCCGACGTCGAGGCCGGTCGCCAGCCTCACCCGACGTGCACGGGGGAGGAGATGGCGCTGCACCTGATCCTGCGTCGTGCGTCGGATCTGTATCGCGACGGTCACTTCCACGACCAGTTCGCGGGCATCCCGAACATCGTGACGATGCCGACTGGGACAGCCCGTTGGACTACCTGTTGGAGAACCACGATGTGCTGACTCTGTTCACCGGCGTCACGCCCGACGACGGAGTCAACCTCGATCCACCGGCCTGGTTCGAGGCTTTCGAGCCGCTCCGCACACGTGGCGCTCTGCGCGGATTCAGGCGGTAGCCCCGCGGTCGTCAGTCCGGCACTCTCGCCTCCCGGCGACGTACTGAACTACTCCCGACGGCCACCTCGAGTGCACCCCCGCGATGACTGTCGGCCGCAGAACTCGCCGATCGCGCAGGAGGACCGGGGGCCGCATCTCCCCTGGCTGAAATGTCGTACTCGCTCGATAGGCTCTGTCCCCGATGACTACTAGAGCAGACGGCGGCAGCCGTCCATTTCAGGTACACCTCGGCGGGATCATCGAGCTTCTCAGCGCGAGCATCTACACCGGGCCGCAGGTCTTCATCCGTGAGCTCCTGCAGAACGGGTGCGATGCGATCGCGGCCCGTCGCGACCACGAGCCCGGCCACGTCGGCACCATCCGGGTGCTGCCCGCAGACGAGGCCGGGGCCGTGTTCGCGGTCGAGGACGACGGCGTCGGACTGACCGCGGCCGAGGTGGGTGAGCTGCTCGCGACGGTGGGCCGCAGTTCCAAGCGCGACATCCTCGATCTGCCCCGCACCGACCGTCTCGGCCAGTTCGGGATCGGACTGCTCAGCTGCTTCATGGTGAGCGACGAGATCCGGGTCCGGTCCCGGTCGGCCACCGGTGCGCCCGCCGTCGAATGGGTCGGGCGCGCCGACGGCACGTTCACGGTGACCGAGCTCGCCGACGAACTGCCGGTCGGAACCCGGGTCGAACTGTTCCCCCGCCCGGACTCCGCCGGACTCGTGTCGCGCGTGGGGGCGCACGAGCTGGCCGACCGGTTCGGCCGGCACCTGCCGGTGCGGGTGACCGTGGCCGGCGAGACGGTGACCCGCCCGGCGCCGTTCCTCGAGCGCACGACAGTCCCGTCGCCCGAGCTGCGCGAGCTGGGCCGGGAGATCGTCGGTGCCGAGCCCTTCGCCACGATTCCGCTGCATGTCCCGTCCACCGGCACGCGGGGCACCGCGTTCGTGCTGCCGTTCCAGCTCTCCCCCGGCCAGCGGCAGTCGAGCCGCGTCTACCTGGGCGGCATGCTGCTGTCCGAGCGCATGGACGACCTCCTGCCGGACTGGGCGTTCTTCGTGCGGTCCGTCGTGGACACCACCGGGCTGCACCCGACGGCCTCCCGCGAGTCCCTGATCGAGGACTCCGCGCTCGAGGAGACTCGCGCCGAACTGGGGGCCGCGGTTCGCCGCTGGGTCATCGGTCTGGCGGCGGAGTCGCCGCGCCGGCTGGCGGCGTTCCTGTCCGTGCACCACCTGGCGTTGCGGGCGCTCGTCCTCCACGACGACGAACTGGCCCGGTTCATCGTCCCTCACCTGCCGATCGAGACCACCGAGGGGCACACGACCTTCGGCGAGGCCGCCCGCCGCGGCACGGTGCGGTACACCCGGACCGTCGACGAGTTCCGGCAGCTGGCCGGGATCGCCCGCCCCGGCGCTCCGATCGTCAACGGCGGCTACGTCTACGACGCGGAGATCGCGGCCCGGCTGCCGGAGTTCGTGCCCGGTGCCGCAGTCGAGATCGTCACCGTGGCAGACGAAATCGACCACCTCGACGTGCCGCCGCTGTCCGAGCGGGCTGCGTCCCGCCGCCTGCAGGAGCGTGCCGACGCCGCGCTGGCGGACCTCGACTGCGCGACCGCGGTGCGGGCGTTCCAGCCGGAAACCGTCCCCGCCCTGTACGTCGCGGACGAGGCGGTGCTCCGGAACCTGCGGCGCGAGCAGGCCGGCGAGTCGGCCGGTGGATTCTGGGCCGATGTCCTCGGCCGGGTGGAGGACGCAGCGGCGGCCTCCGGTGCCGACGCCTCCGGTCGGCTGGCCCTGAACTGGCGAAATCGGTTGGTGCGTACCCTCGCCGCCGTCGACGACGATGCGGTGCTGTCGCGGGCGGTGCGAATCCTCTACGTCCAGGCACTGCTCGCCGGGCACCGGCCGCTGCGGGCGGCCGATCGTTCGGCCCTGACCGACGCCATGACCGACATCGTGCACCTGTCCGTCGGTCTCGACGCGGGCGTCGTCACCGATCCCGGACCGCACTCCCCCTCCACCATCGACAAGGACGACCATGCCGACTGAGACCACCCTCGACGCACTGATCAGCGAGATCGACTCGACGTCCTACGGACCGGCGGAACGCGAACTCATCGAGCGGGCGATCACGCTCGCCGAGGAGAACGGCGACGAGGCCGCCGCCTACGCCGTGCGGATGCGCCTGATCCAGTCCGCCTCCATCACAGGCGACACCGACGCTCTGCTCACCGCTTTCGCGTGGTGCGTCGGGCGAAACGCCGCCGACCCGGCCACCTTCGCCACGGAGGTCGACGACCACGACCTGCTGTGGTTCCACAAGTGGATCGCCGACGCGCTCGCCTCGAACCCGATGTTCCCGCGGGCGACGATCGCCGAGTCGATCGAACAGATGGAGACCGCGTACCGGCAGGCCGGCGTCGGCCTGTCCGGGGTGGTGCAGACCCGGTTCTGGCAGGCATTCGAGGCGGGCCGGATCGAGGAGGCCGCCCGTTACCTGGAGGAGTTGGGACGGACCCCGCGCGACGACTACAGCCACTGCGAGGCGTGCGTTCGTTCCGAGGAGGCCCAGTTCCGGCTCGCCACCGGGGACCTCGAGGCCGGACTGGCCGTCGTCCAGGAGATGCTGGACCAGGACATGGGGTGCGCCGACGAACCGGAGCGGGCGATGGCCCACACGCTGGTGCCGCTGCTCGAGGTCGGTCGTCTCGACGATGCCGAGCAGATGCACATGCGGGGCTACCGACTCGCGCGCCGCAACGTCGACAACATCGACATGATCGGGCAGCATCTGATCTTCCTCTCGGTCACCGGAAGCGCCCAGCGCGCGCTGGAGATGCTCGAGCGGCACATCGGCTGGCTGGCGCACGACAACCTCAACGCGGTCGCGCACCTCGACGCCCTCACCGCCTTCGCGGTGACGTGCACGGCCGCAGACCGAGCCGGGATCGGCCACGAGCACGTCCGCGGGGCCGACGCGGAGCCCCTGCGCCGGTTCTTCGGCGCGCACACCGGCCCCTGGACCGTCGCCGAACTGGCACAGGCGTCCTGGCGTGCCGCCGAGGAACTCGCGACCCGTTTCGACGAGCGCAACGGCACCGAGCGCCGCAGCGAGAGGGTCGCCGCCGCAAGGACTCTGGCTGGGCAACGCTGGGACCTGCCGATCGGCACGACACACGCTGTGCCGGCCCCTCCGGCCTCGGCGGACCCGGCCGCGACGACGGCCTTCGTCGACGAGGTGACGGGCGCGGGCCCGCTGGACGAGCAGGTCGACACGATCCTGGGCGCCGAGGGCGGGGATGCGGCGCTCGCCTGGCTCGAGTCCGAACTGACCCCGTCGACCGCCCCCGGACGCCGCACGGTGCTGTTGCGGTTGCTGGCCCAGCTGCTGGCGGGCGGCGGCCGGTTCGAGGAGGCGCTGACCGCAGTCAATGCCGCGCTCGACCTGTCCGTTGCCCACGCTGCCCGGTCCGTGACCGCCCCGTTGGCTGCCCTGAGCGCCCAGATCTGCGACGACCTGGGCCGGCTGGACGAGGCGGCCGGCCGACTGCGCCTGGCCACGCGCGAGGCGGATCTGGCCGGCACCGAGTCCGTCGGCCACCGCTACCGGCTCGGCGTGACGCTCGTGCGGTCCGGACGCCCCGACGAGGCCGTCGACGAACTCACGACGGTGGCGGAGATCGAGGAAGCCCGGGACACCGAGCCCGCATCCCGTGCCCTGACCCTGCTGTGGCTCGGCTACGCGAGGCGCGACGCCGGCGAGCCGGGGGCAGCGGTCGCGGTGTGGGCCGAGGGCCGGGAGCTGGCCCGGGCGGGCGAGGACTACGCGGTGGCGGCACGGGTCGGCAAGGAACTCGGGCTTCTGATGATGCAGTTCGACGACGAGGACGCCGTCGAAGCCCTCGACGGCGCGGTCGAGGACGCCCGGAAACTCACCGATCAGCCGGACGCGCTCGCCGACCCCCTGCACGCACGTGGGCGGGCTCGGTGCCAGTTCGCCGATGAGGACGGGCTCGAGGACCTACGGGCTGCGGCCGAGCACGCCGACCCGTGGACCCGTGCGGACATCGAGGACTCGACGGCTCGGGCACTGTCCCAGCTGGGCCGGTTCGACGAGGCGGTACGGACGGGGCTCGCCGCCTCCGACGCCTACGCCGCAGCCGAGGACGTTGTCGGCTCCGGCAGCGCACTGATCGTCGTCGCGCAGGCGTTGCTGTCGACCGACCGCCACGAGGAGGCCCTCGCGGTGCTCGCCGACGCCGCGCCGCGGGTGACCGAGGCACCGCGGCTCGCGGTCCGGGTCGCGCTGATGGAGGGCGACGCCCACGAGGCTCTCGGCCGGCACGACGCCGCAGCGGCCGCGCGGGCGCGGGTCGACGGCTGACGTGATCTCGCCGCTGCGGATCCGGATCACGCCGTCAGATCCGCGGCGGTGAGCTGCCGGGCCACGCTCAGCCCCCATCACGTCATCGGCACTGCCGCGACGGCGTCACCCCAGGGCCTCGCGGTCGGCATCGGCCGGTACCGGCGCTTGGCGGACGGCGGTACGCAGCCCGTGTACCCGCGCCACTGAGTCGGCCACGGGAGCCGCCGAGCCCGCGAGAAGCCGGCCGGGCCTGGCTCACGGCGGTGTCGTGGATGCTGTATGCCACGACCTCAGATCAAATCGCGGCGACGATCCTCGTCGTGTGCTGACCAGGAACAGCGCCGCCGACCGCATCCGGGTCGTCAAAGCTGCGCTCGATTGCTACCCCGCGGCGGTTGTTCCGGCTCCTCGCCGGGGTGGCTGTTTTCATGCCGAGACAGCAGCGACGACGCCCTCGGGTATGGCGATCGCGCGTTTGAGGATCTTCCCGGTGGCACCCTTGGGAAGCTCGTCGACCAGCCAGATGTGCCGCGGGTACTTGTAGGGCGCGACACGTTCGCGGACGAAGATTCGCAGTTCCTCGGGCGTCGTTCGTGAGCCGGGCCGGAGTACGACGGCAGCGCCGATCTCCTCGCCCAGGGTGGGCGCGGGAATGCCGAGGACGGCGGCCATTTCGACGTCGGGGCACTCGTAGAGGACCTCTTCGATCTCGCGTGGGTAGATGTTGAATCCGCCGCGGATGATCAGGTCCTTCTTCCGGTCCATGATCCAGTAGTGCCCGTCGGTGTCGACCCGGCCGAGGTCGCCAGTCCGGAACCAGCCGTCCGAGAGCGCTGCCGCGGTGGCGGCGGGCTGACGCCAGTAGCCCTTCATGACGTTGTGGCCGTGCACCGCGAGTTCGCCGACCTCCCCGACGGCCATTTCCCGCCCGTCCTCGCCGAGCACGCTCATTCTGATGCCGTCGATCGGCGTACCGATACTGCCGGCCTTGCGCATCGCGTCCGGATGGTTGAAGCACGCCACCGGTGAGGTCTCCGACAACCCCCATCCTTCGAGGATCGTTGTGTCGAACTGTTTCTCGAAGGCATGCAGCGTCTCCACCGGCAACGCCGCGCCGCCGGACACGCAAACCCGCAGCGCGCTCAGGTCACAGTCGGCACGGTCGGGGTGCGCGAGCAGCGCGGCGTACATCGTCGGCACGGCGACGAATACCGTGACGCGGTCGCGGGTCAGGACCTGCAGTGCATCTGTGGCGTCAAATCGGGGTAATAGCGTGAGGCATGCGCCGTGGGCGATGGCCGAGGTCAGGGTTACGGTCTGCCCGAACGCGTGAAAGAGCGGCAGGCCACCGAACACGACGTCGTCCTCGGTGAGCTTCAGCAGGTTGGTGCTGGTGACCTCCTGATTGCGCATGAGGTTGTGATGAGTGAGCTCAGCGCCTTTCGGCTTGCCGGTGGTACCCGAGGTGTAGAGGACGACCGCGGTGTCCGAGGGCCTGCGGAGCTCAACGGCGGCCTGGGAATCATGCACCGGCGACCGGTTCGTGGCCGAATGCGTATGTACCGTCACGCATTCGACGTCGGCCAGCGCCGCGCCGGGGATCGCTTCTGCGGCCTCGTGCCAGGCGAGCAACAGCGCTGCCGTGCTGTCGGCGAGTTGGTGCGCGACTTCACGGGGTTTGAGGAGCGGATTCATGGGCACCACGATCGCGCCGGCCCGCAGGATCGCGTAGTAGGCGATCGCGAACATCGGGACATTCGGCACCATCATTGCGACGCGATCGCCGGACCGAACCCCGCGCTCGCGCAGTTCGAGCGCCAGTGTGGCGCTGGCTGTCTCCAGTTCGGCGTAGGTGAGTTGCTGCTCGCCGCAGATCACCGCGATCCGGGTGGGGTGCCGCCGGGCCGAGGCCGTCAGTGTGGTTGCCAGATTTGTCACGCTTATAGACCTGCCGATCGATCGGTTGTCACTGTGAAGTGCCTAACTATCGATCCACCTCGCGTACGATGTCAACCGATCGATCGGTAGGCAAGCAAAATCGGAGCATGACGGAGGAGTCTCGCGTGGATGTGTCTGTGTGGAAACCGCGGCGGGTGGCCGCAGTGCCCGTGGAACTGCCAGAGGGCGTGGCGCCTGCCGGAACGCGGGGGACGATACTTCGAGCCGCACTGGCACTCTTCGCCGAATCCGGATACAGCGCGGTATCCATCCGTAGGATCGCCGGCGAGGTCGGGATCACCTCGGCGAGCCTGTATGCACACTACCGGGCCAAGGAACAGATTCTGGCCGAGCTGGTACTGATCGGACACCGCGAGCTACATGCACGGCTGACGAACGCACTGGCGGCCGCCGAGCCCGCAGCGGTGGCCCAGCTGTCGGCGTTGGTTCGCGAGCATGTGCTGCTGCACACGGATTTCCCCCTGCTGGCCGTGGTGACGAACTCGGAGCTACACGCGCTACCGGAAGAGCTGGCCGCCCCCGCGTTGGAATTGCGGTCGTCGTGCAGCCGACTGCTGCTCGATACGCTCGAACGCGGTGTCAGCGACGGCGCCTTCCGAATCGAGAGCCTCCAATTGGGTGCGATAGCCATCGGCGGGATGGCCCTGCAGGTGGCGCAGTGGTTCGGGCCGGACGAGCCGTTCACCCCGGACGAGGTGGCCGACAACTATGTTCGCTACGCCCTCCGCATCGTCGGAGCGGACGAAGGAGCGGTGCGATGACACGCACCGCGCAGAGTGTGGTCGTCACCACCACCGACGGAGCGGTACGCGGCCGGACGGATCCGACCACGGGTGTGGTCTCCTTCAAGGGAGTTCCCTATGCGGCTGCACCGGTCGGAGCGCGCAGGTTCGCTCCACCCCAGCCCTGTCCCCGGTGGGACGGAGTGCGAGACGCGAGCGAGTACGGACCCACCGCACCGGCCTCCCCGTATGCACCTCCCTACGATGCGCTGATCTCCGAAGTGTTCATCCCGGGCGAGGACTACCTGAACCTCAATGTGTGGACACCGGATCCGAACGGCACGGCCCCGGTGATGGTATGGATCCACGGTGGTGCGTTCACCAACGGCTCCGGTTCGACCCCCGCCTACGACGGCACCGCATTCGCCCGCGACGGTGTCGTGCTGGTGACCATCAACTACCGGCTCGGCGTCGACGGGTTCGGACATCTACGCGGGCAGGCCACGAATCTCGGCCTGCGCGACCAGATCGCGGCGTTGCGCTGGGTTCGCGACAATATCGCAGCCTTCGGCGGCGACCCCACGGCTGTAACGGTATTCGGCGAATCCGCCGGCGCGATGAGCATCGGAGCGCTACTCGCCTCCCCGCAAGCCGAAGGCTTGTTCCAGCGCGCAATCCTGCAGAGCGGCGCGGCCCACCACACGATACGGCCCGAGACCGCCGAGCGGATCTCGGAAGAACTGGCTTCCCTGCTGGGGATTTCGCCAACCCGGGAAGCCCTCGCCACCGTGCCCACGGACCGGGTACTGGCCGCCCAGCAACAGTTGCGGGCCGCGGTGTCAGCCGACCCGAATCCGCAACGGTGGGGTGAGGTGACGCGCAACCTCATGCCGTTCGAGCCCGTGGTGGACGGCGAAGTGCTCCCGGTCGCGCCGCCCGAAGCGATAGCGGACGGCGCGGGCGGCGACGTCGACGTGCTGATCGGATGCAACACCGAGGAATTCCGCTACTTCCTGGTTCCGGTCGGCGCGATCGACGCGGTCACAGCCGAGCTGTCGCATGGCGCGGTCGCCGCGTACGGGCTCGACCCCGATGTCGCGCTGCCGGTCTACCGAGAGGCCGATCCGAATGCCGGTCCCGGAGACCTACTCGCGGCCGTCGGCACCGACTGGTTCTACCGGATACCCGCTATCCGGTTGGCCGAGGCGCATGCCGACAACGGCCGGGGACGCACCTACGCCTACGAATTCGCATGGCAACCACCGACGTTCGACGGCCGACTGGGCGCCTGCCATACCGCCGAGATCCCGTTCGTCTTCGACAACCTCGGCCTCGGGGGGTTCGAGAACGTGGTGGGAGCACGCCCGCCGCAGGACTTGGCCGATACCATGCACGCCGCGTGGATCGCATTCGCGACACACGGCGATCCCGGCTGGGCGCCATACGCCGTTCGTGACCGAGCAACGATGCGCTTCGACACCGTCTCCGCCGTGCAGACGGATCCGCATGCACCGCAACGGCAATTGTGGAGCGGCATCCGGTGACCACCGCTGCCCGCCTCGTCGAGTTCGGCCACGTGCGGCGATCGCGGCGAGGCAGCGGCACCGCTGATCGATGCGCTCGTCACCCCGTCGAAGACCATGCCTTCGACGGGGTGACATCCGCTATGCGCAGCGCACACAGTGCCGCCAGCGCGGGACTTGACCGTCAGCCCGGGATCTGCCGGGCCAGATCGTTGCGGTCGAAGTCCGAGAACTGCTGGGTGTCAGTGCAGTATCCGCAGCTCGCGCCGAAGAACTCGGTGCGGGCGTTCGGATCGTCGAGTAGCCAGTACCGCAGCCACGCCGTGCTCGGTCCGCGCATGTCACCGCCGGCGATCGATGTGCCGAAGTGCGTGGCGCCGCGCAGTTCCAGATACTCGGCGGGCACGTGGTCGGCGTCCTCGTACATCGTCCGCACCACCGCCGGCCAGACGATTGCGTCGGCCTCACCGGCGAGATAGAGGACGGGCTCGTCGATGAGGTCGACATCGTTGAGCGGGCCCGGCTGGATCGCGACGGCGGTGTCGACGCGGTCGTCGATCGCGGCATTGATCGCCGCAGACCCGCCCTGTGAGTGCCCCACCGCACCAATGTGTTCCAGATCGACTTTGCCGAAGAAGACGCCCGATGGGTTGGACGCCTTGCCCGCGATGAGGTCAATTCCCGACCGCATGGTGACGGCGAAGTTGCTCGCCGGGGTATTGGCGGCGACCACGATGAATCCGTGGCTGGCGTAGTGGCGCAGCAACGAGGTGTACGCGCCGGGGAGCACGCCGGTCCCGTTCCCCCAGATCACAACGGGGTGCTTCTCGCCGCGTGCGCCGAGCTCACGCGGGTAGTACAGAGTGTGTACCAGCCCGATCGAGACGTTCGGCGTGTACGGCCCTGCACCCGCCCAGTCGTGCCCGACGCTCGGGATCCCGGGCGTCTCGGCGGCCGCCGTTCCGGGCGGTCCCGTGAGCCCGAGTGTCGCGCACAGCGCAACCGTCGCTGCAGCATTCGCGAACAGTTTGAGGGATTTTCGCATGAAGGTTTACCTTTCGAATTTGATCGGCACGGTCAGTCGGCGAGGCTGGACCGCATACGAATTGAGTCCACATCCACCCGACGGGTGCCGTTCGCCCGTATACCCAGTGCGGTCGGGTGCAGTGGCGCAGCGGATTCAGCCGGCACGGCGTCCGCGTAGTGCGCCAGGTTGGCGTCGATGGCCGGCGGACAGGCCGCGGCAGTCGCGGTGCAGACGGTTCGTCTCACGGAACGCACGGGACACCTCCTGTGGTCGGCGGGCGGGCTCCATGCGGTCGAATTTGTCGATCCCAGAGTGACGCGTATTACATACTCGCCGGAAAGCGACAGGTCGTCGTTGTTCGAGCGAACCGACTATCGGAGAAGTGTTGTGCCTGTGGATAAAATCATCGTTCTCGGCGGCCGACCGGTAGCCGATCAGCTCGCCCAGCGCACCCACACGATCGTGGCGGAAACGGTCGCGTTGATATGGCGGCAGGTGCCGTTCTACCGGTTGCTGCCGGAAGAGGCGGTACGCAGCGACGTCGCGGCGATCATCCTGTGCAACTTCGAGGCACTCATCGCGAGCCTGCGGTCGTCGCAGGCGACGGGCGACGACGGATTGATGCGGATCCGTGAATCGGCGCGGCGGCGGGCGGAGGAACTGGTTCCGGTGGCGGAGGTACTGCACGCGTATCACCTCGCTGTGGAGCACTGGTGGAACTTGATTGGTGACCTCGCCGGACCCGAGGACACCACTGACCTGTCGCGGGCCGGGGCGCTGCTGCACAAGCACCTGCGGGCAGCCACAATCGCGGTGTTGGCGGGTTACGGCTCCGATCCGGCGGTTCACGGCGTGGACGACCCAGCGCGGCGAGAGTTGTTCCTGGAGTTGACGTCCGGATCGAACTCAACGGGAACGGCGGAGCGGTTCGGTGTCAATCTTCCGCGCCTGTACTGGGTGCTGTCGCTCCACGTCGAACCTCACCCGGACGAGCGGTCAGCCGAAATCGACGCTGTGGTAGCAGAACGCCGGAAGGTACGGCGATTGCAGCGCGAGCTGGACAACGTCGGCCGCGACCACGCGTTGAGCGTGCTCACCAGCAGCGGCGGCGGTGTCCTGATCCCGATTCTCGAGCCCGACCCGGGAGTGGACGACTGGCAGGACAGCCCTCAGTACGCGCAACTGAGCCGGAACCTGCGGGACATGGAACGGACGATCGGCGCCGCGGTCCTGACGGCGGTGTCGGTGGCCGCGCCACAGGAAGTGCCACAGGCGTACGCGCAGGCCCAGGAGGTCCTCGACGTCGCCCGCCGCTGCGGGCGCGGCAACGGCACCGTGCGACTCCGGGACCTCGCGCTCGAATATCACCTGACCCGGCCGAGCGCAGCGACGCCGTTGCTCGCGGACCTTCTGTCGCCGTTGGAGTCCCACCCGGTCTTGCTCGAGACCCTGGAGTCGCACCTCGATGCGGGCTGCGACAGGTCCGCCGCGGCTGCTGCGTTGCACGTGCATCCGAACACGGTGGTCTACAGGCTGCGAAAGGTCGCTACACTCACCGGCTTGGACGTCGGCACAGCACCGGACCTGGTGCGGCTCGTTGCGGCGGTGGCGGCGAGGCGGGTGGCGGATGTGGCTCAGGCGGCTCGAGCTTCGAGAACTGCACGCCTGCTGTAGATCTTCTCCGGGGTCGTCGCACCCCCGGACCACTCGCGGGTGCGATGGACTTCCAGATCCGGGCCGTCATACAGATCTGGATGAGTTCCAGGTTGCGGTCAGTCATGCCCGCGATCACGTGTCCTACCAAGTCACGAGCGCGGCGCTCTCCGGTGGCGGCGGACTCCTAACGTGAGGAATCCGTTCGCGCCCGACGATTGCCGGCCGCCAGGGATGCCTCGGCATCGAGTGCCAACGCCGCTCCGACCGGAATCCATGTGGGCGAAGGGGCGGCAACGACCGCTGCTCAGGTGCCCGAGACTGTGATCCTTGGATGCCGGGTACCCGGGGACCTGCGGAAGAAGACATCTACAGCCGGAATTTCCAAGTCATTCTCCGTGGAAGATCTTGAAAGCCGCGGGCCGATCGGACAAGTCGGTCCGGAACCTACAACCACCATCACTACCGACGTGTTGCAGCGAAGACGGACAGGACGCGCCTGCGCACTTTGACCGAGGTCCGGCGTGTCGGATGCGCCTGTCAGTGTAGGTGTGTCACCGAACCCAGAGGCAAGTCGTCGCATCCGTCAGGATGTGAGCATGGAACACGCGCAAACGCACGCGGACCGGATCGCCGGGATCCTGACCGGCCTTGACCGACTACGAGCAGCCGATCTGAGGACCACCGTCGTCTCGCTCGGCGACCGGGAGGTCATCGGCTACAGGTGCCGCATCCACGGGGCAGCCGTGCATCGCTACGAGCACGCTGCTCCCGCGGCCCCGGACGCGCTCGCGGCATTCGAGAACCGACTCGGCGTCGGCCTCCCGGCCGACTACCGCGAGTGGATCACCCGGGTGGGCGACGGCGGAGCCGGACCGATGCTCGGACTGCTCCCGCTGGCGCAGGAGGCAGAGGACGCCGCGATCGACTACGCCGCGGACTTCCCCTTCACCGCCGAGCGACCCTGCGCGCCCGCCGCCGAGGACTCCGAGTTCCAGTGGTCGGAGAACATCGGCCGGATCCACCGAGGCGCGACATTCCTCGCGGACGAGGGATGCGGCATGTACGACCTCCTGGTCCTGCGCGGCCCGGCCGCGGGGCAGGTGTGGTGGCACAGCTACGAGCACGCCGCCGCGCTGCCGGTGCTCCACCCGGACACCCGCGAGCCGCTGACCTTCCTCGACTGGTACGAACTCTGGCTCGCCCGCGCCCTCGATCCGGACGTTGACCAGGTGGGGAGCTTTGCCGAGTTCGCCGATCACGGCGCGAACCACGCCTGAGGTGTCACTGCCGAACGATGACCGGTGCATCCTGATAGCCGGCCATTGACCGGAACTCGCACCCAAATCGCTTGTCCACCTACGGTGCATCACCGTAGGTGGATCCTCACCGGGTGCTCAACCGGCGTGCGGTGATTGCGCCTTGAGGCCTGGAGCCGCTCGCCGTTCGTGTATGTGCCTCGATCACCTCGAAGCCGGCCGTGACCAACTCCTGGGTGAGTTCAGCCACTGGCCATCGATAGCCCGTGGTTACGGCATGGTCGAAAGTTCCTACGGTCGCTCCTTCGAAGAAGCCCACCAGCAACCCTCCGCCGGGCCGAATCACGCGCGCGAACTCGGCGAGCGGAGTCTGGATGTCCTGCGGACTGTGGTGAATGAGCGAGTACCAGGAAAGCACACCACCCAATGATTCTGTCGCGGCGTCCAATGCCTCGAAGCTGCCGACTTCGAAGGAAAGGTCTGGGTACTCCATATGGGCTCGTTCAACGAACTCAGGAACGAGATCGATTCCGCTCACAGCTAGTCCGCACTCCGCCAAGAAGTCCGTCCACTGCCCCGGACCACACCCGGCGTCGAGCACGGGACTTGTCAGGGTGGCGGCCCAGCTGCTTACCAGTGCCCGATCGGATGGGTGTGTCGAAGTCATTGAGCCAAAGAGATCCGTGTACTCCTGGGATCTGGCCGAGTATGACTCTCGAACGGTGTCGTCTGGTTGGGCGCTCGTGTTCTCCATGCCGTCGATGATCGTCGATGGGGTGCCCCATACGCCGAACGATGACCGGTGCGTCCCGACACCCGGCCCTTGCCCGGACCGCACTGTGCTGGGTACTCGCGCAGCGGTGGTCCGGTTTTCGATCCCGAACTTGGTCGCTGAACGGAGCGCCGCGTTGGACGCGGTCCCTTCGTGTCCTGCCTAGTCAATCAGTGATGAGTGAGTAAGTAAGGTCGGCCGCGCAACCCGTTAGAGTCGTTCCAAGAGCTCGCGCAGGTACTCGGCGGTGTCCGGGCGCGCGGCGTCGACGGCCATGACGATACGTTCGCGGGGATCGTCAGCGAGCGCGGCGAGCGCACCGATGAACTTCGGGAGTTCGTTCCTCCGACGCATGAGCAGCGCGTTGAGGAAGTCGGGCACCTCCCGCCAGCGCACGCCGTGGCCGAGCTCCATGATCGCGAACACGCGGTCGAAGTTGCTCGGGAAGTCCTTCTCGTTCGTCCACGCGCGATCGACCCGACCGCTCTCGCGGAACGCCTCGGCTGCGGATCTCCAGTCCTCGGGCCAGTCGTACGGGATCGGGTCGAGCACCGGCTTCCTGGTTGTGCCGCCGAGTGCCTCGTGGATCGGTTCCCACTCCTCGTCTTCACGGACCCAGCGGCCGAGTGTTCGGCGCACGAGCGCGCGTTGCGCATCGCCCCAGGTATCGGTCACCGTGAGGAACGCGCGGCTCGCGTCCTCGCTACCCGTGACGAACATCGAGCCGGTGCGGATGCTGTCGTGATCCCCGCGCGACTCCAGCCAGTTCGGCAGCACCCGGGCGGCGGCTCCCCCCGTTGCCGGATCGGCTTGCGAGAGCATGCCGTAGGCGGCCTCGTAGATGCCGTAGTCGTCGAGCGGGTGCAACGACCGCAGGATCGCCTCGATGGTTTCCGCATCGATGGCCCGCCCGTCGAGGGCATCGAGCATCGCGAGGTACCGATCGATGCCTGCCTGCTGGACGGCATCCTCCTCATCGCTGAGCGGCCCCGCCTCGTCCTGATGGATGCTGCTGCCCAGGCGGATCAGCTCGTCCCGCCACGCCTGATCGCGACCCTCGTCACTCATGTCCGGTCCTTGTCCGATCCCGATCGATGTACTCCTCGAGCAGTGCAAGTGCAGTGTCGTCGAGCGCGCGACCTGGCACGAAGAACGCCGCCTTCCCTGCCGTGTTCCGAAACACGATGCCGCCCTTGATGCGCACCGCCTCGGAGAGCGAATTCCACGGCGCACGCGATGAGCCGAACCTGCCATCCAGCCGCAGCCCGTCCGCATCGATCCGCACCGTGAGTCGCGATCCGACACCCATGCCTTCTTCGACCGTCTTCGCGGCAACGCGACGAAGGATGACCACGAAGACGACAAGCAGCAGCGTGAGGGCTGCGATCAGCCCGGATGCGAACACGCCGACGGGGCGACCCGACACCGCCAACACAATGCCGACGACAAGCGCGACCGGGAGCGCGATCGAGCCTGCGATCCGCAGGCGACGCGACACCGCCGCATCGACGATCGACCGCCGGACAGCCGCCTTGTCTGCAGCATCGATCGTGATGCTGTTCTCGAACACAGCCGGCGGCTCGCTCCCGTGCATCGCTGGCTCGGTGAGCGCCGCACGAATCCGCTCGAACGCCCGCCGAGTCTCCGGCGGCGCGAGGAAGTCATCCAACGGCGCCCCACTCGCCTGGAAGTCCGCCTGCTCGAGCAGGGCGATGCCGAGTGCGGCGATCCGCTCCGACGATCGTTCCTCCAGATAGGCGGCCCACGCCTCCAGCGCGGTGATCGCGCGCAGGAGATCCGGATCCATGTCGCCATCCGACAGATCGCCCTCGTCGATCTGCGCGATCCATACCCGAACCTGCTCGGCAGACGCCGTACCTGCTCCGTCGGCCGCCGCACTGACGGCGCGTGCCCCGGCCTCCGTCAGCTCTGCTGCCGCTGCCGCTGCCACGCCATCCGCTACGAGGAGCTCCCGCGTGACCGCGGTCCCGAACTCGACCTGCGCCCGGACCGTGGCGTCGGACGCGTACTCACGAACGGAGTTCTCGACCTCCTCGTAGCTACTCACGCCGCGCCGCCCTTTCAACTTGGGCGAGGTTCGCCGCGTTCCGTAGCCCTGATTGGCATGTGAGAGAAACCCTACTTCGCTGGGGCGAATGTCCTCGCCGCGACGATGTTCCGCCAGTTGGCTGCATCTCGACAACCGCTGCCGCGTAGTTCTTCATGGCGAGCGAGGGCCGCGGGAGCCCATCTTCTTGAGCAACTGTTCCGCGGGTGCGTACCCGATCGATCATCCAGCGGCGCGCTTTCAGATCGGCGGTCATCTCGAATCACCGCCGAGCTCGTCTAGCGCGGCGGCGAGTTCGGGTCGTGGGGGCATCCGGCCGTGTTGGGTGACTCCGTCGCGTGGCCGTTGCTGCCAAAACGATGCACTCACGCCGGATGGGTGCGCGCCGTTGGTTGCAACCCACTCATCGGATCGGGCAGCAGGTCCTTACTGCAGTGCCCGGGATATGTTGGCGGCATGATTGCCCTCCCGGTCTTCACCAGTCGTTCTCTGGGAACGAAGGCGCGCATCGCAGGCCTCACCGGCTCGTCGGCGTTCGCGGCGGCGGCATTGCTCCACACCGCGTGGGGCCTCGGTTCGGCATGGCCGATGCGCAGCCGGGCCGACCTGGCCGATGCTGTGGTGGGGAGCGACACCATGCCTGATGCCCGAGCCTGCTTCGCCGTCGTTGGACTCTCGGCGGCTGCGGCCGCGTTGGTGGCGGGAGCGGGTGGGATGGGCAGGGCCGCAACGGTGGCGAGGGTCGCCGTGGCCGCCGGCGTTGCAGCGCGCGGCGTCGTCGGCGGACGGGCGGCCACCAAGGTCCTCGGTCTGGAGGAACCCTCACCACGTTTCATTCGGTTGGACAACAGTGTGTACCGGCCGCTCTGCCTTGGTACGGCCGCAGCCATCCTCACCGCCGCAGTCACGTACCCAGGAATCGACTGAGCGCTCGAAGAAGCTCGCTCGCTCAGCCCCAGATATCCACGAGGGTTGGCAACCGTCCGTGAGCGACACCCTCGCCCGCGCCGGCAGGAACGCGTCCAGCCCCGTCAACTCCAACGACGTCGAACACCTTGGGCACGCCGTCCCTCGTTGACCGTCGGCATTCAGGCTATGCGAGAAGTATCCCGACTGCCGCAGTGATACACGTTTACCCGAGAGTGCGTCCGATCCTGTTCGGGGCAACTTCCGAGCAGGCGGCGCACGGGTGAATCAGCCCTACTCCATAAACTGGTGGCATGCTTCAGGATTCGATCGACCGCCTCCTCGCGGTTGCCCCGAAACTAGACGACGACCTCGATGAAGGACAGCTCGACTCCGCAGGGGAACTCCTCGAAGCCATCACTCAGCCGCTGAGCCCGGAGGAGGTCCGGGCCCTCATATCGCTGCTGCCATGCGATGGCGACACCGCCTATGGGATTAACTGGAGCGTTCTGCGCGCTATCGAGGCTGCGCCCACCTGGCCATTGTGGGAGCTTCTGGATGACAAAGACAATGAATGGGTCGAAATCCTTCGAGTTAGGCTCAGAAACGGGGGCTACGCTCCGCCGAACTTATCCAAGCCCACGGCTTCTTGACACCACCTGGCGACCGCAGCGCCGCTGCAATCAGTCCTGGAGGTGTTCCATACTCACTGTTGGAGTCGCTGACCTCTCGGGCAGTAGTGCGAGCTCCGGTTGATGAAAGCGACCCGCTTGATCGGAGAACCGCAGCGGTGACATGGCTCCCCTGTTCGGCCATATGAATACAGCGAACGCGAAAAATGGCCCCGCCGATCTCCCTGACATACGTTGACGGGCGATCATGTCCGCTCGTGTCCGAGTTGCACCGTTGACATGGCCAGCGGTTCACCAGGGCTGCCCCGGGCGCGACCTTGTAATGATTGACGTAGAGAGTGGTTGACGTGGGACTGAGTAACCCACCGTTGAACGAGGTGGGCATGACGAAGAGCGTTGCGGGATCTCCCGTAGTTGACGTGCTCTTCGAGAACCGACGAATCCTCGTAGTTCTCGAAGATGGGCGTGCACTTGCCGCACCGCTCGGGTGGGCTGGGCCAACAGTTGCGGCGATGGAAGCGACCGAGCGGGCCGGGTGGGTGCGAACGGACGACGGCCGTGGCGTGAATTGGCCGGCGGCGGGGCAGACCTCCGAAGACGGCGTACTGAATGTGTGGGCACTCGAGCAGGACGCATCGTTCGAGCGCGCTCTAGCTGAACTCAGGGCCGCGGAGGGAGACGTGTCCGCGTTGTCGCCGCAATCCCGTTCTCTGGTTGCACTGTGGAGGCTCGTCGCCGACGGCTACAACGGCGGGCTCATGCAGTTCCTCGGCAATTGGGGCATCGCAGAGGTCCATGTCGCGCTCGCAGGGTTGACTGAGATCGACGCGACTCGCACACTCGCGGTGATCCGCGATTTCTGGCAGCTCATCGGCCCCATCTCCGAATCAGATGAGGTGACGGCGATGGATGACGTCTACGCCGCTGTCCCTGATGTCCTCTCGGACCGCCTCAACGAACTTGACGAGACGTTTTGTGATGCCGCGACCGAACTGACAAGACTCATTCCCCTTGCCTTTGGGCCCGCGCCCTCCGCAATCTGACAGATCGCAGGGTTTGCCGAGCGGTCAGAGCGAGAACCGGGAAGACCCAGAAAGACTCGTGCTCCTTGCGCGCAGCGCATCGCGGATGCGGCGTGCCCTTCCCGCTCCAGAGAGGCAAGGTCAGGCACAACCACTCAGACGGATGAGCGAGATGCCTTGCGCGAGTTCTCGTATGTCGCCGCCCAAAGATCGTCATATGCCGAAGGCGGGTCGAGCCGATCAGAATGCGCCTGCCAATAGCCTTCTCCGAATACTCGCAGCATGGCGTAGTGCCACGCTCGGTCATGAAAGATCGCGCCGCGGTCGGGGTCATCAGCAGACTCATACGAGTACACGGCTTTTGCGACATGTGCTGCCGCATCAGGATCCAGGTGACCCAGCATCTCCAACGCCCATGCCATGCACCGACGTTCCGCCAACAGATATGCCGCGTACTCTCCTTCGTCACCCCAAGCGACATCTGCTTCATTCACCGTGCGCTCTTGAGGCAATCGCTCAGGACGGCGTCGGTGTTCTTCCGTACTTCCTCTCGTAGTAGAACCACTGCAGCTGCGGAGGTCGCGCCGCCAGATCGTCTGGCGGGTTCGCGACGAACTGCTTGAGGGTGGCAATCGCCGCTCGATTGAACCTTGCGCAGCCGAACCGCCAGGACAGGCCCCGGGTGGGACCACGTGTTCGTGTCGCGATCGAACGCGATCACACGTTTTTTCAAGACTCTCGGGGCTGACGCTGCGCCTGATTCACCTCTCCAGCGTAGGTGGGTGCCCGGTCCGCCGCGCGCGGTCGACCGACACCGACGGCGGAGGGAAGGCTTGGCCTATTCAACCTGCCTCGTCCTCCGGCGCTCAAATTCGTCTCAATGCGCCTGTTCTCGCAGGTGCTTGTCTCAGATTCCGGCGCGAGCGTCAGCCGCCGCCGAGCCGAGAGTTGTTGTCGCAGGACACAGGTAGGCGATGGTCGTCCGGTAGCGTCCATTCATGGACTTGGTCGCACTCACTCTCGCATCACCCCGCGGCCGCTTCCTTTGCGCGAACGTCGCGTACATGTGCAGCACAGACGAGCGAGCGACCCGCTACGGCTGGCCACGGTCGCCCGAAGATGCGCGCGAAGTGATCGAAGCAGTCGACGTCGCGGCGGTGGCCGAGCTGTCCGAGATGGACCTGCTCGACGCATTCGGGCACGCCGCGGACGTCGCGCGATACTGGCAGCCACCAGACGAGGACGACGTGATGTACGCCCGCCCGGACATCACGGCGTCCCTGCATCCGATCGCCACCGCTGTCCTGGCCTCCCGGCACGCAGCGTGGTGGGGCGAGCCTGTGGACCACGACAGTCAGCGCATGGTCGCACATCCACCGGCGTGTGTGGAGTGGCCGGAATCGACTGCGCCATATCGGCGTTCGGAATCCGACCTCGACCAGTGGCGAGAGCGCGTCCGGAAGCAGGAGGCGTGGTTTCGAGAGCATCGATCTACCCATCCCGCCAGCAGAGTGGACGGCGAGTGGTGGTCCACACCGGCGACCAGCAACACCCTTGTCACGAGCAGGGCGCGAGACGGCATCGGCGCACTTGAGCTGCTGCTGGAAGAGGATTCATCCGGCGGAGGTGAAGCACGCGTCTGGCCCGTTCGCGTTCGCAAATCGCCTCGGGTGTACGAGATCTCGAATCCGACGGACTGGTCGGCCCTGGTCGACGCGTACCCACTGGCCGTGCCTGAGTCGAGGCGTTCCGTCTGGTTCGAGACAACAGGCGAGTATCGCGACTGGTTCATCCCCGACTGGGCCGCGGTGGCTGAGGACTACGACGCAGCGCATCTCAGCCTGCACGGGTACTTGTCGACGCCCGGTATCACAATCCCCCTGTCCGAGAATGCGGGTGCGACCGTGCTGGCCGGTTGGGATCCCGACACCACTTGGTGGTTTGGCGACGATGCGGCCTTCATTGACGACGAGCCGAGCCTGTGGCGCCGCCAGGATGAACGCTGGGAAAAGGTCTAGATATCTCGAGAATAATTGATACGCATTAATATGCAGGGCTCTGCTTGGAAGTAGGTTGGTTGTCGGTCGGCCAATTGCCTGTCCTGTCTGCCCAGTCCCAGGCTCGGCAACCCGCCCGGGACCACCGAGCGCACTCGCCGGCCGATTGACGCGCAGTTCCCGACACGAGCACGCCCCGAATGTTCGAGGCGCTTGTATTTGAATACTGAGCTGTATAAGGTTTTCAATCTATGATTGGTTTCATGGCCGTCCAGCCGTGCGACTTCCAACCCACATGAAAGACAGGCCGCGTCGGGGATGTCCGTTCGGCCTGGACCGGAGAAGGAGGCGTACGTGATTGGCGCGACCCGCAAATACAACATCACCACGAACGGGCCCACGAACCTCGCCGTGAACGGTCATGACCTGCCTCCGAACCTCACCGCCGAGCAGGAGATCTGCAAGATGCTCGAGGTGGCTGATGCGTTGGCGAGGTACGTAGCGGCGGTGCTGGCCAAAACGGAGCAGGCGCGTGAGGTTGCGGCAGGCCTGAGGTCGGAGGTTCCCCACGGATGGTGGACACGGGGTCAATAGGCTTGGCCTGGCGCAGGAAGTGACAGCTCGTTGTCGTCGGGCTGGGCATCCCGATGGTCGAGTGCTATCGACAACTGTTGTAGAGGGCTATCCATTTGTCGACGGCTGCAACCAATTACGACCTCGTTCGACACCGACGTTGTCCCAACCACGCAGCATGTTGCCGCGCGGCTTTGCCGGCGCGTCGCCCGGCGACCTCGCAAATGGCACCCTGTGGGTGTCTGAAGTCGCCGGGCCGACCGGGCGGGAGGTCGCGCTACGCGGCGACGTGCGTCAGGGGACGACGACCTCCGTCGAAACCGGAACGCTCGGGCGGTCGGTCCGCATGGTGAGCTGAACCCGTCCCGGGCCCGTACCGACCTGCACGTCCATCGGCCGGGAACTCGTGTTGGCGGCGGGTACGTACCGACTCACCGTGCCGCTTTGACCGGTGTCGAGGTTCCGCCAATCGACGACCGCAGTTACGTCGCAGGCCAGGACGGTCGGCGCCCACTCGCCCAAAGGCGAGAAGCCCTGCGCGATTCGCAATTCGACGGAATGCACAGCCCCCGGCACCTCGGAGTATTTCCCCAGGGGTCCGTCGAACGCTGTCCCGGAGGCGGTCAGCATGCCGGCGCAGATGCCATTTCCCAGAGTCCACACCGGGGCCATGTTGACGGGTGCCTGGGCGCACGTTCGTGGTCCCACGTTCGACCAGCCGAGCTGGCAGGGGTCGGCCGCGTCGGTGGCGCCGGCTACGCCTGGCGCCGCAACGACCATCGCAGCGCCGATGAGCGCGGTAACTGTGGCCGAGGCAGTTCTATGTGTAATTGACATGTCCTAAGCATCGTGCGGTGCCCCGTGTTCATTACGCCTCAACCCTGTATTGCTGAATTGTGCGAATTGCCGGTCCGAACCGGCGGCGCGGGTGCCTCAGGTGCGATCACCGCACGAGCCGGGCGGCGTTCGCGCATCTGCGTCCGCTTGGGCAGCAGGAGCGGGGTGGCGAGCAGGAGAACGCCAGACATGGTGATCGCGGCCAGCGGGCTGGTGAGTGTGGCGAGGGCGCCCCAGGTCACCATCAGGATGGCCTGGGCGAGCTTGGTGCTGACACTCCATGCAGTCAGGACTCGAGCGGCGTAATCGGCGGGGGTGCGTTGCAGGCGTTCTGTCGCGTTGACGGGGTTGAAGATGCCCATGCAGGTGATCAGCAGGCCCTCGACGACGATCACCGTGAGGAGGCCGGCCATGCCGGGTTGGGTGAAGGCGAGTCCGAGCGGGAAGATCGAGCGCAGCCAGCCGGAGACGGTCATGACCCGGTGTCGGCCGTAGCGGGCGACCAGGCGCGCGGAGAGGCGGGCGCCCGCAAACCCGCCGAGGGCAGGGATGCCGAAGGCGAGACCGTATTGCCAAGCGGGGAAGTGGTATTCGCCCAGCAGGAGGACGGCCAGGAGCGGGACGGTGGCCATGATCAGGCCGCTGACTGTCACCGAGTTCAGGAACAGGCGCCGTAGGACGCGGTCGTGGAGGATGAATCGCCAGCCGTCCAGAAGGTCGGTGGCACGCAACTCGGCGGCCGGGTCGCGGGGCGCTGCGACATCGTCTCCACGGATGCGGCGGACCCCGAGTGCGGACAGCAGAAAGCTGAGGGCGTCGACGGCGACGGTGACGACCGGGCCGAGCAGCCCGAGGAGCGCGCCGCCGAGGGGCGGGCCGGCCGCGGTCGCCACCCAGCTCGTGCCTTCGAATCGTCCGTTCGCGACCAGGAGGTGATCGCTGCGGACGAGGTGCTTCAGGTACGCGCCGGAGGCGGCGGTGAAGACGATGCTCGAGGCTCCCGAGATGGCCGAGACGACCAGCAGTTGGCCGTAGGTCAGCAAGCCGAGGAAGTACGCGATCGGAATGCTCGCCATCGCGAGGAACCGGGCCAGGTCCGTCGCGACCATCACCGGCCGTTTGGCCCGGTGTTCGACCCACGGCCCGAGCGGGACCGCCACGATCGCCGCGACGGCGAGCCCGGCCGCATCGAGGAGCGAGACGGCGAATGCGGGCGAGTGCAGCACCTGCACCGCGATGAGCGGGAACGCCCCGAAGGCGATCCACGTGCCGTAGGTGCTGACGGCGTAGGCCGACCACAGCCAGCCGAAGCTGCGTCCCAACTGCACGCGCACGCGTCTCCTTTACGACAACCGATGTTTGGGTCTGCCGAATCACATCAGCGGTCCCGGCTCGGGATCAAACAACCGTTTCCCGGCGAGCCACAATGAACAGTTGGGCATGCATAGGCTGAGCCGATGGACACCGAGGCAGTGCGATCGTTCGTCCGGGCGGCCGAGCTCGGACAGCTGCAGCACGCGGCCAACGAGCTGGGCGTGACGCAACAGGCCGTATCCAAGCGGATCGCGACGCTGGAGCGGGAGCTCGAGGTCCGCTTGTTCACCCGTACCGCCCGGGGAGTCGAGCTGACTCTCGACGGCCAGGCGTTTCTTCCTCACGCACGAGGCATCGTCACGGGTGTCGATCGTGCCGTCACCGCGATCAGGCCGGGCTCGCGGGCCCTTCGGATCGACGTCCTCGGTCTGCGGTCCGCGCAGGCCGTCGTCCTGCACGACTACTGGCGGTCGCATCCCGGAACCGACCTCGACGTGGTGACCCTCAAGGTCAACGATCCACACGTGGCGGTCGCCGCTGTCGAGGCCGGTGACATCGACGCCTCGTTCCGCACGGTCACCGATCCGGCCACGCTGCCGCGCGACGTGCAGATGATCCACGCGTTCGACTCCCCGCTGGAACTCCTTGTCGGCCCGAGGCATCCTCTTGCCTCCGCACGAACACTGACGCCGCCACAGCTGCGCCGGCATCGGATCTGGGTGCCGGGTATCGCGCCGCGCACCGAATGGGCGGAGTTCTACGACCAGCTCGTCACCGAATTCGACCTCAGCATCGACGCGGCCGGCCCGCACTTCGGCGACGAGGTACTCCTGGACACCCTCGCGGACTCCGCAGACGTGGCCACCCTTGTCGGGGCACGCGATCGGTACATCTGGCCGACGAACCACGACCTACGCCGCATCCCGATCGTGAATCCGACACTCGCATATCCGCTTTCGCTCATCCTCCCCAGGTCGAATCCGCACCCCGGGCTTCGGGCGATCGTCAACCACTTCGGAGGCCTCGCACCGCTTCCGGAGACGACCTGGCGCCCGTCCTGGGCGACGACCCCACGCCGTACCGACGGCGGCAATCCAGCGGAGGAGAAGGGGCAGCGACGGTAGGTTCCGGATCCAGACGGGGGTGTCTCTGACAGGCACGGTCCGGTCCTACTCCCGGTTCAGGGTCGCCTCCTCCAGGTCGAGTTCGCGCAGCACCTGCCGCAGTACCTCGTCGTCTATTCGTCCGTTGTCCCGCTCTGCGATGAAGATGCCTCGCTCGGTATCCAGCATCTGCAGACGCAGTGCGCGGAACGCGGCGGAGGGGCTCTCGCCCAACTCGGCCTCACTGCGCCCGAGTCGCTCCCATGCCGCGTGGGCGCGGTGCTCGCTCCAGGTACGGAGGATCTCCGCGGCCCGCTCCCGGACGGCGGCGGGGTCTCCGTCGGCGTTTGCGACCAGGCTGTCGAGCACCTCCGTTGCGGCCCGTGCGGCCTTGTCCTGTGCGGCGGCCAGGGCCAGCGCGTCCTTGCGGTGTTCTTCTTCGTTGTCGACCCCCAGTCGGGTGATCAGCCACGGCAGGGTCAGCCCGTGCAGGAGAAGGGTGCCGACCACGACGGCGAAGGTGATGAACAGGATCATGTCGCGCTCAGGGAATGGGTCGCCCGAATTGACGRTCAGCGGGATCGCGAATGCGGCAGCAAGTGAGACCACACCGCGCATTCCGGACCACGCGACCACGAACACCCCGCGGGGAGGCGGTGCCGGCTCCCGCTCGCGGATCCGCCCGGACAGCAGACGGGGGAGGTAGGTCGCGGGGTAGACCCAGAGCAGCCGGACGGCGATGACCGCGACGAGCACGGCGACGGAGGCGCCCACGACTTGTTCCACACTGCGGCCGTGGAGCCCCTGTACGACGCTCGGCAGTTGCAGTCCGATCAGCAGGAAGACGAAAGATTCGAGGACGACGTCGACGGCCTTCCACACCGCGGTGTCCTGCAGGCGAGTCGCGTACCCGGCGCGAGTCGACCGCTGGCCCAGATACAGGCCGGCGACAACGACCGCGATCACACCGGAACTGTGCACCTCCTCGGCCGCCAGGTACGCGACGAATGGGACCAGGAGCCCGATCCCGCTCTCCATCACCGGATCCGAGAGCCGCGAACGGATCGCGGCCACGACGATTCCCACACCGATGCCGATCAGCGTGCCGCCGACCGCGGCGCCGAGGAAGGTGCGCACCCCCTCCGCCAGGGTCACGCCGGTGCCGACCGCGGCGGCGAGTGCGACACGGTACGCGGTGAGCGCGGTCGCGTCGTTGAGCAGGCTTTCGCCGCCGAGCAGTGTCATGATCCGTCGCGGCAGGCCGAGACGCCGTCCGATCGCGCTGGCGGACACCGCATCCGGCGGGGCCACGACCGCCCCGAGTACCAGCGCGGCGGCCAACGGAAACTGGGGAATGGTGAGGTACGCGACGACCCCGACAACGGCGGTGGTGGCCAGCGGCAGCCCGACCGCCAGCAGCCCGATCGAGCGCGCATTGCGGCGCATCGCAAGCGAGGAACTGTCGAGCGCGGCCGAGTAGAGCAGCGGCGGTAGTACTGCGTACAACACGAGATCGGGATCGAGTGCGGTGTCGGGGAGTCCGGGGATCTGCGACCCGGCCAGTCCGACCGGGACCAGCAGCAGCGGCGCCGACCAGTTCAAGCGCCGCGCGACGGCGGCGGTGAGCAACGCCGCCACCGCGACGGCGAGCAGGGCCACGTTCACGGCGGTCTCCGTCCAGCGGTCGGATGTGTAGATATCCCACCCTGCAGCATGCAGGATGGGAGGTGATGAAGAGAGTTCTGCGACGCGCGGCTGACCGCATCCGAGCGGGATCCCCGGGTCCGGCCACCGCCGGGTCCTGCGACGAACTCGCCGCGGCCACCGGACCGGACCCTGAGCCGCGCACGCCCGGTCTCTGCGAGGAATGCGCGGCGCTCGGTGAGCAGAACTGGGCGCACCTGCGGATCTGTCTCACCTGCGGCCACGTCGGATGTTGCGACTCGAGTCCCCACCGGCACGCGACCGCGCATTTCGAGCAGACGGGACACCCCGTCATGCGCTCGCACGAGCCGGGCGAGGCGTGGCGTTGGTGCTACCGGCACGCCGAGATGGGCTGACCCTGGACGCCCACCGCGACGCGTGGTGTGCTGGAGATGTCACCTCCCCCGGCCTTCAGGACCGGAGCGGATCATCCCAGTGTCAAGGAAGCCGCCATGACAACGATCCATCTCCACCAGACGACCACCGCGACGCCCGAGCAGGTCCTTGCCGGTCTCACCGACTTCGGGCCGGGTCGCGAGGAAATCTTCGGCAACAGCGCAGACAGCTATCTCAAGGTGCACCACGAGGGCCCCCACGACGCCGATGTCACGGAGGGCTCGAACGGTATCTGGGAAACCCTGCACTACGACTGGACAGACCCCCATCGCGTCGTGATGAGGACCACCGACTCCAACCTGTGGGGTGGTGCCTCGGGGCACACCTACACCCTCACTCAGCAGCCCACAGGTGAGACCGAGGTGGATGCAGTCATTGTCCGCGACGGCAAGAACCTCAGGGGACGGCTTCTCGCGGGCGTGCTCGGAGTCTTCGGCACCCGCGTCCTGGGAAAGCCGTTCAGGAAGTCCGTCGAGGCCATCGAAGCTCGCAACGGCGGCGCGAGCGGAAAGCACACTCAGACGCCAGAACAGTGAACTGGAGGCCGCCTGACGGGCGGTCGGACCAGCGAGCGACGCGACCGATGTTCGTCACGGAAAGCCTGCCGGCTCGAATCGAGTGGTGGGCAGGCCGACAACGAAGTCCTGAGCCTCCCTAGGAGGTCATGATGACTACTCAGGTCGACGATCTGATCGGTGCCGTCGCCATCACGGACACCATCGTCGCCGGGGTTCGCGAGGGCCAGTGGAGTGGGGAAACGCCATGCCAGTCGTGGTCGACCGGTGACGTGACTCGACACCTCGTCGGATCCCTGACCAGGTACGCGGACGCGTTCGGTGCGRCGCCTGACGAGACCGCCGGCGGAGCCGATGCCAGCCAACTCGAGGCATACCGGAGGGCGGCCGCCCGGTTGGTCGCCGGGGTGAGCGCGCCGGGAGCGGCGGACAAGACTGTCACCGTCCCTTTCGGGACGGTGCCCGCGGCGGTCGCCTTGGGGCTGGGTGCGGTGGAAGTTCTCGTGCACGGCTGGGACATCGCGACCGCGTCGGGGCAGGACGTCGAGTGGGACGACGGGATCGCCGAGCGGGCGTGGCACTTCTCCGTGGCCGCCGTCGGCTCGATACCCGACGGCAGGTCACCCTTTGCGCCGCCTCAGCCGGTCGCGCCGACCGCACCGCCGATCGACCGGCTCGTGGCACTGCTGGGACGCACACCCGGCTGAGCGGCCCCTGCATCGAAGGGTTGTGGGGCCGGCCCAGAGGCGAGGCGGGCATCGTCAACGACCAAGTCCCGCAAGCCCTTCGCCGAGAACATTGGCGCCCATGATGAGCAGCACCAGCACCATGATCACGGTGTTGTTCGCGACCATGAACTCACGCACGGAGTCCAGCAAAGAGGCCGCGCGTTGCCCGCCGACGAAGTGCGCGATGACCGCGCCGACCACGATGCAAGAGCCGAGGGCTACGAAGCCGATCACCGCGATGACGAGATCGCCGCCGTGCACTCCGGTTTCGATGATCTCGGCGGTCGCCGCCGCCGTGAGTACGAAGTTCTTCGGGTTGGTGCCGGACAGCAACGCGCCGAGTAGCAGGGAGCGTTGCGCCGTCGCGTCGCCGAGCGAGGCCATCCAATCCGGGGGATCGACCTCGGCGCCGGCGCGCGGTCGGGTCCCCCACTTGCGCACCCCCACCGCGATGAGTGCGGCTCCGGCGAACACCCGCAGCCAGTCGGCGATCGCCGCCGACGTGCTGTCCGGGTCGTCGGCGCCGGAGAGGGTCGCCAGCACGAGCGCGGCCACCGCCGTGAGGCCGGCGACCCACCCGACCGCAAACAGCACGCCGTTGCGGCCGCCATGCCTGCCGGCCAGGAGCAGCACCACGCCGATCACCGGAAACGGACTGAGCGCGATCGCCAACGCAGCCGGCAGCGAGGACCCGATGGCCTGGAGTAGCAGCGGAGGATCCCTTCGACGTGCACGCCCGAAGGTCCGGAGGTGTCAGCCCCGAAATCTACGCGCAGTCGCAGCTCGAGCGGCGGTCGCCGCCGTAGCTGTCGACGAGCGACGTACGCCGAAGAACCTTCTCGCGGTCGAGCTCAGGCGTCCACCCGCACCGGAGTGACACCGTTCGCTACGTTCTCGGCCACCTCCTCCTCCCAGCTCTTGACTGCCCGGTCGGTGTCGATCTCGAACTCGAACCGCGCGGTCATGTCCTCGGTGACGTCCTCGACGTCCACGTAGAACTGCTTGTACCAGCGGCGAAGCTGGTAGACGGGGCCGTCCTCCTCGGAGAGGAGCGGGTTGTCGATGGGCGACTTGTTTTTCCAGATCTCGACATCCTGCTCGAAGCCGATCTCGACACCCTCCGCGAACTGCTTGACCAGATCCGCGGCGTCCTCGTCGGACATGTCCTCGGGCTTCTTGACCATCGCGCCGTACTGCAGCACGAAGGAGTTGTCGGAGACCGGGTAGTGGCAGTTGATGAGCACCGTCTCGATGGTCGTGCCCTGCGTGTCGCTGAACAGCCAGTCGATCATGTACGACGGGCCGAAGTACGAGGCGTCCGACCGGAGGCTGGAGTTCGGGTCGTCGTAGCTGGTGCCCACCGAGACATCGTGCCGCGGAGTCGAATTCATGTACTGGGTCGCGACGTGTCCCTCGAAGACGTTCTTGAAGTAGCGGGGGAAGGCGTAGTGCACGTAGTAGAAGTGCGCCATGTCCACCACGTTGTCGACGATCTCGCGGCAGTGCGAGCCCTCCACCAGCAACGTCTTCCACGTCCAGTCGGTCCACTCGTCGGTGCCGTAGCCCTCGATCTCCGGGATCGTCACCTCGTCGGTGGGCGTGCTGCCCTGCGGGTCGTGCCAGACGAACAGCTGACCGTTGCGCTCGAGGGTCGGCCAGGACCGGGTCTTCGCCAGCGGCGGCACCCGGCGCGCGTACGGGATGCCGCTGCACTTGCCGTTGCCGGCCC